>CAZUTR010000122.1:0-7299 GCA_964623545.1 uncultured Pirellulales bacterium
TATCCGGGAAAGAAGGACGAATAATTTTCGGCATTTTAAAAGGTACTTTCATTTTATCCCTTACATTTACGCATTCTTCCGACAGTGCTTGTTCAAAAGTGTCCTGCTAATTTGATTTATATCCGGATCCATCGCCGGTATGCCTAACTAATGTTCCTTTGCCTTATTATAACTAAGTGTTTCCCACCATCAACCAAGAAAATGATTGACGCATATCAAAATACATTATATAAAAGTTGTCTCTGATAATATTCGAGGTCTCTTTTTTTCTAAGTTTTTATAGAAAGACTAACTGGCCAAAGCGAGATTCTAATGTGGGAGTTTCAGCTGGATACAATTAAAGATTTAAGGCGATTAGGCAGGAAGCTCGCAGTCCAGCTCGATGCTCTAGAGGATGTGTCTATTCTGGCCGAGCCTGTGCAAGCTGGGTTGCTGAAAATTCCCAATTCATTAGCGGTGCATCCTATGGAAGCCTGCGATGGTGATTTCACGGGTCGGCCGGGCAAATTAACTGTTCGGCGGTATGAAAGATATGCAACCGGCGGCGCTGGGCTAATCTGGGCCGAGGCCACAGCAGTTGTCCCCGAAGCAAGAGCAAATCCGAGACAATTATGGCTTAATGAAGACAGCAAAGAAAGCTTTGCTGCTTTAGTCCAGAAAATCCGTAAGGTTGCTGCTAACACAATGGGGCGGGAGTTTGAACCTGTGATTGTTTTACAGCTGACTCATTCAGGCAGATATAGTAAGCCGAATCCTGGCGCACCAGCTCATCCGTTGATTGTTCAGCGCTGTCCTTACAGGGATGCCCTGATTCCACAACAAACGCCCGAAAAAAACGCAAACAGTAAAATACCACACGATTGGCCTGTCCTGACTGATGAATATCTTGATAAACTTCAAGGAGCTTACGTTGAAGCGGCAAGGATAGCGTTTGAAGTGGGCTTTGACGCAGTGGATGTAAAAGCGTGTCACGGTTATTTGATAAATGAGTTATTGTCTTGTCGTATGAGAGAAGGAAAGTACGGCGGTTCGTTTGAAAACCGCACCAGATTTCTTCTTGAAGTTATTGACAAAATCAGAGACCAGCTTGGCGAAGATAAACCCGTAGTTACGCGACTCGGAATTTATGATGCGATACCTTATCCCTATGGATGGGGTGTTAGTAAGGATGACTATACTGAGCCGGATTTAACGGAGCCAAAAAAGCTGATTGCCCTTTTACGCCAGCGGGGCGTTAGAATGGTTAATATCACCGCAGCAAATCCGCATTACAATCCACATGTAAGCAGGCCTTTTAATAAACCGATAGTCGGCGGGTATCAGGAGCCGGAGCATCCGCTGGTAGGCGTAAGTCGGCTGATTCGCTTGACCGGAAAAATCCAGCAGGAATTTCCGGATATCGCGATTGTAGGCACGGGCTATAGCTGGTTAAGAACACTATTTGCAAATGTGGCGGCAGCATGCAAAACAAATAAACTGGTCACCCTGGCAGGTGTCGGGCGAATGGCATTTGCATATCCGGATTTTGCCAAAGATATTTTAACTTGTGGTAAGCTGAATGCTGATAAGGTTTGTACAGCCTGTAGCGCGTGTTCACAGATTATGTGCAAGGGTGAAACAACTGGCTGTGTAATTCGAGACAATGAAGTGTATGGCCCTGTTTATAAGCAATGCCTTGAACAAACAAAGAAAAAGTGATGGAATAAAATTAGAGGATTTTGAAAATGTCGGAACATCCCGTTGCAATTGTTACCGGAGCAGGTAGAGGTATCGGAAGAGCTATTGCAAAAGAGTTGGCGTCACTGGGCTATGACCTGGTGATTAACCGTGTCAAAAAAGAAATACCGCAAACGCAAAAAGAGATTTTGGCTCTCGGCGTAAAGTGCGAATTTGTGCCAGGCGATATAAGCATTGCCGAGGAACGCAGGCGAATTGTTGAAACGGCTAAAAACAAATTCGGCAGATGTAATTTGCTGGTAAACAACGCTGGAACTGCTCCTTTGAAACGGGCCGACATTCTTCAGGCGACCGAGGAGAGCTTCGATAGGGTGATGGGAATAAATCTTAAGGGGCCTTACTTTTTAACTCAGCAGGTGGCAAACTGGATGATTGAACAGAAAAAGCAAAAACCTGCGCAGACCTTCAGAATTGTTAACATAAGCTCGATTTCAGCATACACCAGTTCACCATCGCGTGGTGAATATTGCATCAGCAAGGCGGGCGTCAGTATGATGACCAAGCTGTACGCGGACCGACTTGCTGAATATAACATCGGAGTATTTGAAATCAGCCCTGGCATAATAGAGACAGACATGACCGGTGCCGTGAAAGAAAAATATGATAAATTAATAGCGGAGGGACTAACACCAATTAAAAGATGGGGCCGGCCTGAAGATGTTGCAAAGGCTGTCGCAGCCATTGCGCAAGGCAAACTTGATTTTTGCACCGGTCAGGTCATAAATGTCGATGGCGGTTTTCATTTGAGAAGATTGTAAGAAGACTCAGGGTTTGAAGCCTAAGACTTAAGATAAAAAATACAGTCTCGGGAAAGTTAAAAATGGACATTAAAGGTACAATCGAAACACTGTTAAGAGACGGACTTATTCTGGTCTTTAATCAGGATAAGCTGGATGTTGTTAAGACGGCTGAGGCTCTTATAAAAGCGGGTGTCAATAACATGGAGGTCACCTGCCGAATAAACCAACCCCTGGAAAAAATTAAGTTGCTGCACAAGGAGCTTGGCGACTTTGTAGTAGGTGCTGCAAGTTTAATTGACTCGCCGAAGATGCTTGAGATTTACGCAAAAGGACATCCGACAGACCCGCTTCCGGCCCTTAGCCAGGTTGTTGATGCCGGTGCAAGTTTCATCGTCTCGGCGGGTAATTTCAGCGATAAGAGCTTCGAGAAGTTCGCTGGCAGGACAACTATGATATCGGGATGCAGCAGTGTCACTGAGATTATCAGCCAATTTTCAAAAGGAGCGAATCTTTGCAAGGTATTTCCAGCTAAGCAACTCGGCGGATCGGACTTTATTAAAGCGATTGACCCTCCAGTACACAGAACCATCAGTCTTGTGCCAACAGGCGGGACGAATGCCGGTAACATTCCTGACTATATTGATGCAGGAGTTTTGATAGTAGGGGGGTCGTTTAGTATGATTGACAAGGCTGCTATGCAAAAAATAATCGATGGGCAGAACTACGAACTTTTGGCGGCTGAATTTACCAGGATTAAACAATTGATAGATAAGTTGCGAGCGAAAAAATATCCCGATATAGATTTTGCCAAGGCTTCCATTGAAGAAATAAGCCAGGTAACCGGCCGATATTTTAATCTGTGAGCCCATGGCCCAACTCACGAATGGTAAGATAAAAGTATGGAATCGAGAAAAATAGCAAATCAGACTGTGAATTTCTATTATTACAACACCGTGATTGTCGGCTCTGGTGCAGCGGGGATGAATTGCGCGGTGCACTTGTGCGAATTCATGGAGCAAAAAGGTGTTGAGAATCCGCACGAAAGAATTGCCGTTATAACCGCCGGAATAAACCTGGGTGCATCCCGTATGAGCGGCTCCGATAAGCAGACCTATTACAAGATGGGTACAAGTCCTGATGTGCCTGACAGTGCCGAAGCGTTTGCGAAGAGTTTAACCGCCGGTGGGTGTTGCCACGGTGACTTGGCACTTGCTGAGGCGATTGGTTCACTTCGTGAATTTTATCATCTTGTTCAGGCAGGCGTCCCCTTTCCCCACGACCCAATGGGCAGTTACAGCGGCTACAAAACTGATAATGACCCATTTGAAAGAGCAACTTCCGCCGGTCCTAAAACCAGCAGGTTTATGAGCGAATCTCTGCAGAAGCAGCTTGAGCGCTATGGCGTGAAAATCTACGATGGTCATGAAGCAGCACATTTGCTTACCATCGGCTCCGGGAAATCAAGGCGAACAGCAGGTATAGTGACTTTAGATAAGAATAATCTAACCGAGTCAGATTATGCGATAAATGTTTTCCTTAGTGCGAATATAGTCCTTGCAGCCGGTGGGCCCGGCGAACTTTATAAAACCTCTGTTTATCCGAAGGGCCAGTTTGGTATTCATGGTCTGGCATTTAAAGCAGGTTTAATTGCTGAAAATTTGACTGAATCACAGTTTGGCCTGGCGAGCACAAAATTTCGGTGGAATGTGTCGGGCACATATATGCAGGCAATTCCACGAATTTTCAGTACCGACGCCGAAGGTAAAGACCAGCGGGAATTTCTAACGGATTTTTTCTCATCAATGAGCAGAATGGCAACTAATATTTTTCTAAAGGGTTACCAATGGCCGTTCGACCCACAACGCATCGAGAATCAACAATCATCGTTGATTGATATTTTGGTGTTCAATGAAACACAAAAAGGCAGGCGGGTCTTTTTGGACTTTTTGCACAATCCGATTGGCAATGCTTCGATGAAAGAGTTTGATATTAATGACCTTGAACACCAGGCATCCGAGTATTTGAAAAAGACAGGTGCTTTGCAGAATACACCTATTGAGCGCTTGGCCTGTATGAATCCTTTGGCAATTGAGATTTATAAGGAAAATGGTATTGATTTATATTCGCAGCCGCTTCAAGTTGCGGTTTGTTCCCAGCACAATAACGGCGGCTTTGCAGTGGATAAATGGTGGCAATCCAATATATTGGGAACTTTTATAATCGGCGAGATGGCGGGCACGCACGGTGTCAGGCGGCCGGGGGGCTCCGCGCTTAACGCAGGCCAGGTGGGCGGTCTGCGAGCGGCAGAATATATTGTCAACGTCTATGGCTGCGACTTGCCGGATTATTCAGATAGACAAGGTGAGTTCGACCAGCAGTTAACCCGGTTTGTCGATAAGCTCGATGGTTATAGGAAGTCTTCGGCTTTAGTGCCTGAAGAAGTGATAAAAGAAATCCAAAGCCGTATGACGAAATCAGCCGGGCATATAAGAGAATTAAATAACGCTCGCAAAGCTCTAAAGCAGGCCGTTAAACTTTATAAAGATATAAAACAGCAGGGCTTTAGGTTAAAAAATGCTGATGGTATAATAACCGCAATCCGAGCCGAGCATTTGGCTTTGACCAGTGCAGCTTTTCTTAAAGCGATTGCCGAATTGCTCGAACAAGGTGGCGGCTCTCGTGGTTCTTATCTTGTACTTGCCGAGGATGGTAGTCAGATACATTCTGATATTATTAACAAAGCGACGGGACAACCTTTGAAGTTCAAACCTGAGAATCAATCTCTAAGAAATTCCATATTACAGATTGAATACGATGAAAACTCACCCGATCTGTTTCGCTGCGAAAATATAGAGTTGAGGTCGGCTCCGGCTGACAGAAAGGCATTCGAGTTAACCTGGCAGAATTACAGACAGGGGAAAATCTACTCATAAGCAGAGGCGCCGGTTAGCAACTGCTCTGCCAGTTGTTTCGGTATTTCAATATCGGTACCGTGGCGAAAACCTGATGGGAATTTGACATCAAAGGTTTCCTGCCACTGCTCAAGGTCCGATGAGATGGCTGCCCCAACAGGATGGTCCCAATACAACACCCATTGGTCCATAAGTTGGATAATAGTCGGTCCTTCACAGTCGCCATGTGCCCCGGGGATAGGTTTGGGTTTGCTCCAGGGCCCTGACAAACTCGGTGCTGCCGTCCAGTGTACCCCTTGCTTTCCGCCGTCTATCAAATTGTCTGACTCCATTTTGAAGAACACGTAATATTGGCTCTTCGCCTTGAGGATACAGGAGTCAATTATCGCCATATCGATAAACTCTTCCCCGAAGAGAGGATATGGGTCACTGAAGGACTTAAAATCCTTTGTGCGCATAACATATTGACGATGGTCCCCTTTGAAACCCGTTTTCAAACCGGGGATTTTTCTTCTGGCCGAAGCCCACACTATCATGAACTCTTGCGTAGCTTCATCATAAAACAATTCTGGAGCCCAGGTATTTCGAACGCCGTCTTTGAGAATACCGCGTGTTATAGAAACAAACTTTGGTTCACTCCAGTTGGTAAGGTCCTTCGAAGAAGAATAACCAAAACCACTGTCTTCCCAGCCGGTAGTCCATACTAAATGGAATGTTCCATCTGGTCCTCGGCAAATGCTTGGGTCTCTGAGCAGCTTACTCCCAACAGATAGTGCAAAGTAAGGTTTGTCGTTTTTGAGCTCCTGCCATGTGAACCCGTCGAGACTAACAGCCATGCATAGACCTTGGTCTTCCTTAACCCAATATGTAAAGAGATACGCTTTCGTTGATATCTCACCTGTCTTGCTTGTTTTGACTTTGGTATCCTGCTTCGCCTTTTCATTTTGTTCACCAAGGTTTACTTTGGCGCCTGCAATTAAAAAAATCACTAAGATAGCAATGACCTTCTTCATGCTTTTCTCCGTTATATTATCCGTTATAGTTTGTATTTTTTTCCATTGAAATATTCGATACAACACTACATCTGTACTATACCAACATTAGTATACAATTTCCCAAAAATTTTGGCAGATAATTTAGACCGGAATCTTATCTCATAATCCAGGCGAGCGATTTGTAACATGCCTGCCCTTTTTGGCTTCAGTTATGCTATTGTTGTTCTTCGGCCGATATCATAAGTTTTTATTTGACAAGTACAAGCCATTTAGCAACAATTAATTCCAAAATCTTTGTCCATATTAATTTCGGAGATAAGAAGATGAAAAAAATCATAACCTTACAGATGATTTTGGTTTTTGTGGCTGCTTCATCATTTGCAATGAGCCCACGCTCTGCTATTGCGGCTGACCCGGTGGCTAAAATCACAGTCGAAGCCGGCAAGCATATTCGAATAGATACACCTATATCTGTATCGCTGGCAGGAATACCTAAGTTTCCCAAAACATTCTATTTCGAACAGGTTGAAGGTTCCAAGCGCTGGCCGGTGCCTTTCCAGTTTGACCCGAATGATTCTAACCGGCTGTGCTGGATACTCTCGGGGACATTAAAGCCGGGGCAGGAAAGAATCTATGAAATCCTGAAAGCACCGACTGTTATGGATAAGTACCCGATAGTAAAGGCCGAGAAGAGCGAGAAATTTATCGAGATAACAAAGGGAAAGAGTAAAATCCTAAGATACCATCACGCTGTAATGCCGCCGCCAGCCGGGAAAAGCGAAAATTATGCTCGAAGTGGATTTATTCATCCGCTCTGGTCGCCGGCAGGGACGATACTGACAACTATCCATCCGGAAGACCACATTCATCATATGGGAATCTGGATGCCGTGGACCAACACCGTATTCGAGGGCC
>CAZUTR010000123.1:0-7297 GCA_964623545.1 uncultured Pirellulales bacterium
GAACTTTCAACATAAGGGCTTTTTTAAGAATGCCAATAGTTCAGGTTGTTGCAGTCTGTGATGTTGAACAGCACACCGGCAATATTTTCTCTTCGTCAGGCCTTGAGCCCGCACAAAGGCTTGTTCAAAAATACTATGAGGACCAAACACCTAACAGCTCATACAACAACTGTGATGCCTATCACGATTTTCGCCGATTGCTTGCAAGAGATGATATAGATGCTGTTACTGTTTGTACTCCTGACCACTGGCATGGCCTGATTGCCGTTGCCGCCGCTAAGGCCGGCAAAGACATCTATTGCGAGAAACCTTTGACAAACACCATCGCAGAAGGCAGGGCCGTGTGTAATGCGGTCAAGCAATATGGCCGCATCCTCCAGACCGGCAGTCACGAACGCTCCAACGACAGCGTACGTTTCGCTGCTGAGCTTGTCCTAAACGGACGAATCGGCAGGCTGCAAACCATAAGAGTGAATATGCCCAATTCCGACAATCATCATAAAAAAATATTGGCTATGTCGTATCCTCAGCCAATTATGCCGGTTCCAAAAACACTCGATTACGACTTTTGGCTTGGCCCTGCACCAAAAGTTCCATACACGAAGCTGCGAAGCCATTTTTGGTGGCGTTTCATCCTGACCTATGGCGGCGGTGAAATGACTGACCGCGGCGCTCACATCATCGACCTCGCTCAACTTGCCAATGCCGCTGACAACACCGGTCCTGTTGAAATCTCAGGACGCGGAAAAGCTCCGAGTGATGGCCTCTTCGATGCCTTTATGGAATATGATTTCCAATGCAAATACGCCAACGGTGTTCGAATGATTGGTTCAAGTAAGGAGCCGCGTGGATTAAAGTTGGAGGGCACCGATGGCTGGATTTTTATACATATTCATGGTGGCCGTCTCACTGCCGAACCAAATTCATTATTAAAAGAAGAAATAGCACCCGGCGAAATCCACATCGGACGAAGTCCCGGCCACCACGAAGATTTTATTAACGCCGTGAAGCATCGCCGCCAGCCCGTCGCTCCTGCCGAAACAGGCCACCGAACGGCTACTATCTGCCATTTATTAAATATTGCTATGTTGACTGAGAAAAAGTTACAATGGGAACCAAAAAGCGAACAGATTACTAATTACACCGATATAAACCGTATGTTAACACGACCGATGAGAAGTCCATGGCATTTATAACTGTATTTATGAGAACTTGTTATGTTGAAAAATAAAATTATTAGTCGACGCAGATTCCTTAGAACGACTCTCGGCGCCGGAATGGGAGCAATTGGTTTTCCATACGTTATTTCCTCTTCTGCTCTGGGAAAAGCGGGAACTGTCGCTCCCAGCGAGCGTATCACACTCGGCCATATTGGTGTCGGTGGACAGGGCGGACGCCTGCTTGAAGCCTTCGTTCATCAAAAGCAGGCACAGTCTCTCGCCGTCTGTGACCCCGTCACAGAGCGACGCGATAGATGGGCAAAATATGTAAGCTACTTTAGCTCTCAAAAAAGTAATGGTGGCAAAACCGGCTCCTGTGTCGCATACAATGATTTTCGTGAGCTGCTCGCAAGAGAAGACATCGACGCAGTTGTAATTGCAACGCCATGTCACTGGCATATCCCCATTGCCATCGCCGCCGCAAAAGCTGGAAAGGATATGTATTCTGAAAAACCGCTGGGTTTAACTCTTGAACAGGACCAGACCCTTCGGGCGGTTGTAAATCGTTACGGAACCGTTTTTCAGTACGGTACTCAACAGCGTTCGGACAGCGGTTTTCGTTTTGCCTGCGAGCTGGTTAGAAACGGCCGAATCGGAAAACTCCATACTATCTACGTATGGTGCTTTGGAGCCGAAGCGGGGGGCTCACTAACACCCGAACCAATACCGGAAGGTTTCGACTATGACCTTTGGCTCGGCCCTGCTCCGTCCGCTCCTTTTAATACAGACCGGTGTTTCAACCGCGGCAAAAACTGGATCTCGGATTACGCCCTCGGTTTTGTAGCCGGCTGGGGTGCGCACCCACTCGATATCGCTCAGTGGGGAAATAACACCGACGACTCCGGTCCTGTCGAATATGAGGGAACCGCCACTTTTCCCAACACAGGTCTTTATGATACCGCAATAAATTGGGATGTACGGTGCACTTACGCAAACGGTGTGAAAATGCGCTTTATGAGTTTGCCCCTCGCTCAACCGGTTATCGAGAAGTACGGCAAGTTCACAGACCACGGCACAATGTTCATTGGCTCGGATGGCTGGCTAAACGTCGATAGGAATAAGCTCCAGGCAAGTTCTCCTGACATATTAAAGTCCGGAATAGAACCTGCAGAAATCCATCTATATAACAGCACAAGCCATCAGAAGAACTTTCTTGATTGCGTTAAAAACAGGTCAAAAACCATTTGCCCAATCGACCAGGCCGTGCGAACCGACACAATAAGTCAACTAATCGATATCGCTATTCGCACAGGTAAAAAACTAAAATGGGACCCGAAAAAAGAAGCCATCGTAGATGATGACGGCCGTTCGCGGATGCTCTCTCGTGCGATGCGAAGCCCCTGGCATTTATAATAGACTACTAATGCTAAAATAGATATAATAACCGGAAGTTTTTTGAAAAATAAATAAAATAGGTTCTGTAATTATGAAGAAAACAGTTTTTGGCAGGCATCAACTAATTATAAAATTTGCCTGCACGATGGCTCTAATGGTTTATTTTTTATCTCTTTGTATGAGTTCAGCACTTTCTGCTGTCGATTCAAACGACACAAAACCGCTCAAAGCACTCATTGTAACCGGCCAGTCAAGCAGATACCACAACTGGAAGGTTAGCGCCCCCATTTTAAAACGGCTCCTCGAGCAAACCGATTTGTTTAAAGTTGATGTCGCCAAAAGCCCGCCCCGAGGAGGTAATATGGAAAGCTTTAAGCCGAAATTCGCTGATTACGACACTGTGGTACTCGATTATGAAGGTGACCGCTGGTCTGTCCAGACTCAAAAAGACTTCGTCGAATACGTTAAGTCCGGCGGCGGTGTCGTTGTGATTCACGCCTCTGACAATGCCTTTCCGAGATGGAAGGAATACAACGAAATAATCGGCCTTGGTGGCTGGGCAGGAAGAAACCAGAGGCACGGCCCATATATTCGCTGGAGCGACGGAAAAATTGTCAAAGATATGACTCCGG
Organism: uncultured Pirellulales bacterium; assembly: GCA_964623545.1. Classification (GTDB taxonomy): domain Bacteria; phylum Planctomycetota; class Phycisphaerae; order Sedimentisphaerales; family Anaerobacaceae; genus CAZUTR01. The sequence goes on from CAZUTR010000123.1 coordinate 3,188, forward strand.
GAGAGGCGGGATACCATGGCCCAGCTAATCCTTTTCAGGTTATCATACGAAACAAACAACACCCGATTACAAAAGGCCTGCCGGAAAAGTGGATGCACGCAAAAGACGAATTGTATAGCAAACTCCGTGGGCCTGCTAAAAATCTCACCGTTCTGGCAACCGCTTATGCAGACCCGAAGCTCAAAGGAACGGGTGAGCACGAGCCGGCACTTTTTACAATTGAATATGGCAAGGGAAGAATCTTTCATTCTATAATGGGACACGTCGGACCCGATGACAAACCACCCATCGCCGCGTTGGATTGCGTCGGTTTCATCGCAACCTTCCAGAGAGGCGCCGAATGGACGGCAACCGGAAAGGTAACTCAGAAAATTCCCGATGATTTCCCAACCGAAACAGAGATTAGGGTAAGAATAAATAAAGCACCTAAAAATACAAAATAAAAAACAGGAATATTATTTTGCTGGTATCAAAATGCTTTGTAGAAAACTTATGATAACCCTGTCATTGAGAGGCCGCCGAAGGTGGCCGTGGCAATCTCATGTTAACAGAAATCAATATTAAAAAGGAAAAATCATGAATTGTAGGAACAAAGTTTTAAGTATTTCATTGATTGTCGTTTTAAGTTTCACTTGGGCTTCTAACATATCATTGGCATCGGCGGACTTGACGAAGCTGGATGGGCTGATGCAAGAGCTAAAAACCTATGAATATGGCCAGAGTCGTGCTCCGCTGATTAAGCTCACGAATATGATACGTAACGCCTCAGGGTCGCCTGATGATATCAACACTATCCAGAATAAACTGCTGGAGTTCCTCCGCTCGGATGCCACATTCGCAGCCAAACAGTTCGTCTGTAGAAAGCTCAGTCTTATTGGCACTGAGGATGCTGTCCCCACCCTCGCTCCGATGCTGACCGATGAAAAATACTCTGATATGGCTCGCTACGCCCTCGAGCAAATCCCCGGTGACGCTGTGGACAAAGCGCTCAGAGATGCCCTGGACAAAACCGGCGGCAAGGTCGCTATTGGAATTATCAACTCGCTCGGTGAACGCCGCGACAAACAAGCTGTTAAACAATTAGCCAAGCTCCTGAGTAATAATGATAAGGAAATTGCAGCTGCCGCAACCGCCGCATTGGGTAAAATCGCCGGCGATAAGGCCGCCGATGTATTGAAGGATGCGTTAGCCAAGTCTTCAGGAAATTTGCGCAAAGGTCTGGCCGATGCATATCTGCTCTGCGCCGATAATTTCTTGGCCGATGGTGACGCAGCTTCCGCCGAGAAGATTTACAAACAGATGTATGCTCCTTCAGAGGCGACTGTTATTCGCCTCGCAGCTTTCAGAGGCCTTATCTCGTCCGCCTCCGTGCAGGGCAGGGATATAACTGCCGATATGGTTGAAGTTCTCAAAACAGATGACCGCAAAGTACAAGCCGCTGCAATAGCCCTGGTAAGTGAATTCTGCAGTACTAAACTCGTAAGCGCTTTGTCTGAACAACTGCCGAACCTGCAAACCGCTGCAAAAATCCAGTTGCTCTCAGCCTTGGGTGGCTGCGCCGACCCGGTTGCTTTACCTGCCGTCTTAAACGAAATTAAAAGCGACCAGGAATCCGTCCGCGTCGCAGCTTTGAATGCTGTGGCAACCTTGGGTAATGCCTCGAATGTCCAGTTATTGGCGCGAACAGCGGCATTAACCAAAGGCGCAGAACAAAATGCTGCCCGCGAAAGTCTCTATCGCCTCAAGGGAGCCGATGTTGACAGTACAATTTTGAAAGGAATCCCCGAAGCGGAGAAAAAGATTAAAGTCGAGCTGATTCGTAGTATTGAAAGCAGAAATATCAAAAATGCAAACAAATCATTGATGGAAACCGCAAAAGATTCGGACTCGAGCGTACGAATCGAATCATTAAAGGTACTCAAAACTACCGCCGAGCCCGATGATTTATCTGATTTGATTAAACTGCTCTTGGATGCACAAAGCAAGGCTGAACGCGAAGAAGCCCAAAGAACGCTGGCCGCAGTCGCAAGAAAAATCCCTGAGGACCAATCTTCTTCGTTACCGATATTGGAGGTTTTGCCCTCGGTAACGCAAGTTGATGCCAAATGCTCTTTATTAGGTGCGCTCGGTAAAATTGGTGACAATAGCGCTATACCGGCGGTCCTCTTGGCACTGACTGACGAAAACGAACAGGTCGCCGACGCTGCCGTTCGTTCACTCGCCGATTGGCCTAATCCTGCACCTTCCAACGACCTGTTGAATATAGCAAAGCAATCCGAAAATCAAACACATCGAATTCTCGCCCTCAGAGGTTTCATCCGTATGATTGGATTGGATACCTCGTCTTCCGCCCAGCAGATAGTTGAAAAATACAAACAGGCAATGGACTTATCAACGGAAATAGGCGAAAAGAAAATGGTTTTAGGTGGTTTGTCAAACGAAAAATCGCCTGATGCACTCGAAATGGCTGCCGCTTTCCTCGATGATGTGGACCTGCAACAGGAAGCACAGGCCGCCGTCGTTAAAATTGCAGAATTCACAATCAAAACCAAACCAGAACGAACAAAAGAATTCCTGCAGAAGGTGATACAAACCACTAAAAGCGAACCACTAAAGCAGCGGGCCCAATATCTAATGACAACAAAATAGTGGCTGAAAATCAGGAGAAAACGCTATGGCTGACAAAACAATAAAAAATAGAAATTTATGGTTGCTTTCAGTAGGATTTATTTTATTTTTATTACTGATTAGCTGCGTTGCTCTCGCCGAGGATACTGAATACAAATGGGAGGTTCACGACATGAATCGGCCGTGTCCTCCGGTCATTACCCCCGGAGACGAACCCGGCCAGCCGCCCTCTAATGCTATAATTCTTTTTGACGGAAAGGACCTTTCCAAATGGGTCTCGGAAAAAGGAGACCAGCCAAAATGGAAAGTTAAAAAAGGATACATGGAAGTCGTCAAAAAAGCAGGCAGCATCCGCACAAAGCAGTCCTTCGGTGATTGTCAACTGCACATCGAGTGGGCTGCTCCGAACAGCCGTCGCGGTGGTGGTCAGGGACGCGGCAACAGTGGCGTATACATAATGGGCCTGTACGAAGTGCAGGTCCTCGACTCATACAATAATAGAACTTACGCCGATGGCCAGGCCGCTGCAATTTACGGCCAGACACCGCCGCTCTTTAACGCCTGCCGAAAACCCGGAGATTGGCAGACTTACGACATCATTTTCCGTCGTCCAAGATTCGACAAAGCCGGCAAGGTCATAAAACCCGCACGTATGACCGTACTACACAATGGCCTAATCGTACAGGACAACACTGTACTTCAGGGCCCCACGGAACATAAAAAAAGAGCTAAGTATAGACCGCATCCCGACAAACTGCCCATCTCGCTTCAGGACCACGGCCACCCCGTAAGATACCGTAACATCTGGCTCGTCGAACTACCGGAAAAGCCGGAGTAATCATTTGTTTCTGGAATTGTAATGAGATAACATAAAGTCAACTCGTGTTTTTGTTTAGCCCCGGAACCTGCTTGCCCTCCGTCTTGTCCGCCGTAGGTTTACCGAAGGTAGAAGTATTAACGAAACAAGATTGGCCGGGGGTTTGGACCGGCCCTTCATTTGAGTACTTAAAATATAAACTTAATTATTTATTGAATCTTCAATGGCTTTTATGAATTCGAGGTATTCGGCTTCAGTCATAATCTCTCTTAGCGGTGGTTCAGTAAGCCAGAGCTCTTCGAGCCAATCGAGGAGCCATTGAATATCAAAAAGCTCTATTTCGGTTGGCTGCCGGGTTTCTTCGGAGATTGAAGTAAAGTAAGCGCTTTGCTCAAATCCTGAGCCACCTCCGAGGCCCATCGAAATTGCTTCTTCCAGATTCAAGCTGGCTCCCAAGAGCCAATCGTCGCAGAAAAAGGCAAGGTCATTGCAGTCAATCTCGTTGCTTTCTGCTAAATCGCAGTTTGGATCGTAGTTTGGTTGTCCTAAGTTAGTCAGCCAGGCGGCAGCGAATATGGCATAGTCATAAAAATCAACATCGCAATCACCGTCCAAGTCAGCTTCTGAGCATGGATACAATCGAATGTCGTCGAATAAGACCGTGC
>CAZUTR010000124.1:0-7280 GCA_964623545.1 uncultured Pirellulales bacterium
GCAGAAGGCATCAAACGCGCAGCACGTTCGCTGAAGCGAGCCTATGAGAATGGCTCCGATAGCTCTGCCCGCGAGGATATGTCGCTTGCGAGTTTATTCAGCGGCTTGGCTTTGGCTAACGCCGGGCTCGGAGCTGTGCATGGCTTCGCCGGGCCTTTGGGCGGTATGATTGCCGCTCCTCACGGTGCAATATGCGCAAGGTTTTTGCCCTTTGTTATCCAGGCCAATATTTCGGCTTTGCAATCCCGCGCAACCGACTCGCTGGCTCTCGCCCGTTATGATAAAATCGCTCAGATTCTAACGGGCAAGGAAGATGCCAAGGCAGCCAACGGTCTTGTTTGGCTCCAGCAGCTTTGCAGCACTTTGAAAGTACCATCGCTTACTAAGTTCGGCTTAAAGGAAAAAGATTTCCCGACAGTTATAGCCAAAGCCAAAAAGGCAAGTAGTATGAAAGGCAATCCAATTGAACTAACAGACGACGAGTTATTGCAGATTCTAAGCCAGGCCAACAGCTAACCGGATTAACCTCTGCAGGGGGAACAAGCATTGAACGTAAAATTCCACACTTAGACTCGGTGGTCTTCACGGATGATAACACGGTACCCGCCGTCGAGATTCGCGTTCCAGTTCTTCGGTGGCTGGATTTGTTTGAGTTTGTCGAGCTCTCCGATGTCCCTGAGTCGCTGATAAATTAGCTGCCAGGCGCACTGACGGTCAGGACTTACTTCGCAGCGGTCCTCTCGCGAACCGCCACATGGGCCGTTGAGCAGCCGCTTGGCGCAGCGCGTAATCGGACAAATACCTCCGAAGTCCGCCAATACACACAATCCGCAGGCCGAGCACTTCTCCGTCCATATCCCTCTTTCCTCCAAAATACCAATGAATGCCGTATCGAGCCCCGCATATACCGGCTTGTTGGGATAGCGCTCCGCAATGGCCTGAACTCCCGCACCGCAGGCCAGTGAAAGAACCGCATCGTTTCTCTCGATTGCCTCGGCCGCCTGCTCGATGAATACGTTGTCGCATTGACGTTCTATCGTCAGCTCCTCGACTTCCAGTGGCTTACCGGCAAGCCTTGACGCCATACGCAAAGCGGAGGAAATAATTCCAACCTCGCGTTCGCCTCCGGCAAGACAGACCGTAACGCATGTCCCACAACCCAGCACGAGAACTTTCTTGTGCTGCTTTAGTATTTCCATCAGTTCCGGTATGGTTTTTCTTTCTGCAACTATCATAAAGCACTCTCCGGTATTTGTGATGGGGCGCCCCGAACACCCTCTTGTTCGTTTGGGGACCCCGGTTTGGTGTTTAGCTTTAACCGATTAGGCCCCAGCTTGCGAACGGTCTCGACCATATCGGTGATAATATCAGCCAAAGGCCGGGGCATCGCCGCCGAAACATTAACCATCCGCAGACGTTCTTTTTCCATTCCAATTTCTTCCAGCATTTCCCTGATGTAATTTACCCTGCGTTTGGCGTAGAGATTGCCGTCGATAAAGTGACAGCCCCCTTCGAGACAGCCGGCTACAAGAACGCCGTCGGCCCCGTTCTCAAGCGCCTTCATAAAATATTCGGTCTCGAGCCGTCCCGTGCAGGGCGTTCGAATAATGCGTACGTTCGGCGGATACTGAATACGCATCGAACCCGCCAAATCCGCAGACGAATACGCACAATAGTGGCAGCAAAATGCCAATATTTTAGGTTCGAATACTTCCGATTCCATAGCCAACTTTTTCTTTACTGTTTTGTTTTGCCAATAATGTTCGAATCATAACCGTAAACTGGTCCGTCTCGAAGTGATGCAACTGTATCGCCCGCGCCGGACACTCCGAAACGCAGATACCACAGCCCATACATTTGGCCGCCTCGATTTGTCCCTTACCGTCATTGTTGCAGAACGGCGCGCTGTAGGGACAGACATTAACACACGTCATACAGGAAATGCACTTGTCCTGGTTGATGAAAGAGACCTGGGCGCTGACATCGAGATGTGTTTTCGACAGTATCGTTGCCGCCCGTGCCGCCGATGCTCTTGCCTGTGAGATATTTTCGTCGATAAACTTCGGCGAATGTGCCAGGCCGCAGAGGAAGATTCCTTCGGTAGCAAAATCGACCGGCCTCAGTTTCATATGCGCCTCGAGATAAAAATTATCCGAATTCAGCGGAACTTTGAGAATATCCGAGATGCGCTTGTTGTTTTCCTCCGACGCCTCGATGCCTGTGCTCAGGACAACGTCGTCGGCCTCAATCGTAATCGGCTCGATAAAGTCCGGACTCTTTACAGTCACTGTAAGACCATTTTCATCGGATACTTCCGGTTCAGCATCCGGAGTATATCTGATAAAAACAACACCCGCCTCTCTGGCCTTTTTGTAATATATCTCCCTGAAGCCGTATGTTCTTATATCTCTATAAAGTATGAACACTTTCGCATCAGGGTCTTTGGCCTTGATTGCAAGGGCGTTCTTAATCGCCATTGAGCAGCAGATTCGGCTGCAATAAGGCCTCTGCTCGTTACGCGAACCAACGCACTGAATCATAACAACATTTTTCCCTCTGGCATGGTATGTACCTTCGTTTAGCATTTCTGAAAGTTTATGTTGCGTGATAACATTTTCAGACTCACCGTAGCGATACTGTTCTGGCTGTACCTCCTCCGCCCCTGTCGCAACGATTATAGCACCACCGGAAACCTGTGAAGTTTCCCCGTTACTCGAAAGTGTTGCAGTAAATTTACCAATGTGCCCGGCGACATCGGCAATTTCAGTGTCGAGATATACGTTTATATTTGGATGTCCTTCGACCTGTTTTATAAGTTCATTTGTAAACCCGATTACGTCGTCATTTTCCAATGTACTATATATATCATGCAGATGACCGCCTAGCTCTTCGCTGCGTTCGACCAGGTGCACTTTAAAGCCCTGCTTCGCCAGTGCAAGTGCCGCCGTCATACCACTCAGTCCACCTCCGATGACGAGCCCTTTCTGGTCTACTGCGAGCGTACTGCCCTCAAGCGGACATAGATACCGCGCTCGGGCAATAGCGGCCTTGGCCAGCTCAATCGCTTTTTCGGTTGCTGATTGCGGCACGGATGAGTGCACCCACGAGCACTGGTCCCGTATATTGGCCATCTCGAACAAATATGGATTCAAGCCTGCCTCACGCAGCGTCTCACGGAACAACGGCTCGTGCGTCCGAGGCGTACACGACGCAACTACGACGCGGTTGAGCCGATGCTCGTGTATCATATCTTTTATATTCGATAAGCTCGTGTCCGAGCAGGTAAACATACTGTCTGTCGCCATTACGACTCCAGGCTGGTCTTCCACACTTCGAACTACTCGTTCGACATCGACAACCGATGCGATATTCATCCCACAGTGACATATAAACACCCCGATTCTCGGCTCCTCGTCGGTAACATCGTGCTCTGCCGGGTAGCTCTTGCTGGTTATCAAAGAATTCCTCACCGGCGCAAGCAGCTCCATTGACATCGAAGCCGCGGCGCTGGCCTGCGTCACCGTTTCGGGTATATCTTTCGGCTCCTGGAACGCTCCGCCGACGAACACACCCGTCCTGGAAGTAGTAAGTGGTGACAGCCGATTTGTATCACAGAAATTATAGTCGTTGAGCTTAATGCCTATGCGCTTTGCGCATTCGACAACCGAGGCCGACGGCTCCATTCCAACCGACAAAACTACAAGGTCAAATTCCCGCTCCTCAAGCTTGCCCTCTTCATCGACATAACGTACTCGAAGGTCGTTGGTCCCGGGCATCTGAATAATCCGCGATGGAATACTCTTCACGTAATGTATCCCCGGTGTAGCTTTCGCACGTTCGTAATACTGGTCGAAATCTTTTCCGTGCGCACGGATATCCATATAGAAAATAGTTGCATCGAATTCATCGATATGTTCGGCCGCGACCATTGCCTGTTTCGTCGTTGCCATGCAGCAAACTGATGAACAGTACTCATTGCCGCAGCTCGAATCTCGTGAGCCGACGCATTGTATCCACGCAATATTTTTCGCTTCTCGGCCGTCCGACAAACGTATAACGTGTCCTTCGAAAGGTCCCGCAGCAGAAAGCATCCGCTCGAACTGTACACTTGTCACCACGTTAGGATAGCGGCCGTAGCCGAATTCGCCTTTACGCGCCGCGTCGAACTCCTCAAAACCGGTCGTAAGAATTACCGAACCGACCTGCAGCTCGACTGTCCGTTCCATCATCGAATGGTCTATGGCGCACTGCTCACATATATCAACGCAAAGCCCGCACTCAGAGCACAGCGCACAGTTCAGACACCGCTCGGCTTCGGCAATCGCCTGCTCTTCGGTAAGACCCATTTCCACTTCATCGAAGTTACCAATCCTGTTTGCTACCGGCAGCTCTTCGACAGCGCAGCGGGCTTTTCTCTCGACATTTTTTGTAGAAGGAAGAAGCTCGTCGGGTATTGACTTGACGGTTTCTTCGAAACGCTCGGAGAAAAGGTCCTTACCGTTTATGTAACGTTCGATTGACTCGGCCGCTCGCTTTCCAGCCGCAATCGCTTCGATAATAGAAGCCGGCCCAGTGATGGTATCGCCGCCCGCAAACAAGCCTTCTATTGATGTCTGCAGTGTCACTGGGTCGGCCTTGAATTTTCCACCCTCGGTCTGCACACCTATGTGCTCGAGAAAATCATCATCGTTGGCCTGGCCAATGGCGGTTATTATCTCATCGGTCTCGATTGATATTCGGTCACCTTCGGCATAGACAGGATTGAAACGCCCATCATAACTGAAAACGCTCGTACATCTTTTCAGCTCAATGCCCGTGACACTGCCGTTTCCTGAAATCCTGCGCGGCCCCCAGCCGTTTCTTATCTTAATACCCTCTTTGAGCGTGGCCTCTATCTCTTCAGGATAGGCAGGCATTTCATGCCGTTGTTCAAGAGATACCATCTCAACTTCTTTTGCTCCCAGACGCAGCGCCGTCCTCGCAACGTCAACAGCGACATTCCCGCCGCCGATGACAACGACCCTGTCTTTTACTTCCGGCTTGTTATCATCCGAAGCGGCCTGTCTTAAAAAATCGATACCCTGAACAACACCCGGCTTATCTTCGCCTTCCACGCCGAGATTTCGGCTCTTGTGAACACCGACGCCGATAAACACCGCATCGTTTTCCTTCCGCAGTTTCTTAATGGAAATATCTGTACCGACACGACAGTTAAAGACAAACTTAACACCTTTGCGTCGGATAAGCTCAATCTCGTGGTTCAGTACTTTTTCTGGCAGCCGGTATTCTGGAATTCCCCAGCGGAGCATCCCGCCCGCTGCCGGCAGCGCCTCGTACACGGTAACAGCAAAACCCTGCTTGGCAAGGTCGTCGGCGACCGTTAGTCCCGCGGGACCGGCCCCGATTACAGCGACCTTCTTCGCATCTTGCGCTGGAGTCTTTTCTTCAGGAAGAGACAGCTCGCCCGATTCGAGCATCTCTATTTCTTTGTCCGAGGCAAAACGCTTCAGCATCCTGATGGCAATCGGGTCATCGGCATTTGCACGTGTGCAGGCGGTTTCGCAGGGATGGGTACAGACTCGACCGCAAATCGCCGACAGCGGGTTTCGCTCTCTGATTAGGTTAACAGCTTTGATGTATTCTTTTTTCTTGATAAGCTGAACGTAGCCCTGCACGTTGATATTGGCCGGACACGATATTTTACAGGGAGCGTGCCCTATTTTCTTAATGCCGAATATATTCGGAGTGGCTTGGGCGTAGTGTTTGGCGATGGCCTTGCGTGTCCCCATTCGCCTGTCGAACTCATCAGGGATATCCACCGGACACACCTGCGTACACTCACTGCAGCCGTTACACTTGTCCTCATCCACATATCTGGGATAACGTTTTACTGTCGCTTTGAAGTTGCCCGCCTCGCCCTGCAGGTCAACAAGCTCCGACATAGTTAGTATCTTGATATTAAGATTGCGTGCACATTCGACGAGTTTGGGCGAAACAATACAGGTAGCACAATCACCGGTCGGAAACGTCTTGTCCAGATGCGCCATCATACCGCCGATTGCCGCTTCGTGCTCTACGAGATATACCTTAAAGCCTGAGTTGGCCAAATCGAGCGAGGCCTGTACGCCTGCTATGCCGCCGCCCTCAACCAGTACAGCGCCAATCTTATTATCATTATTGTTGTTGCCCATATTCGTTTTCTTTTGTATTTCAATTATGCCAAACTACTGACGGCTTCTATAACATTCGAAGCCGGTATCATAAGTTTACCGAGTCCGAGTTTTTCCGGTGAGATGCCGAGGCAAAGTCCGAGCAGTTGAGTGGCGTATACAATCGGCATATCGTATTTTTTACCCAGTTGTTTCTCTATGTCCAGCTGTCGCATATCCAGATTAATCTGGCACATCGGACAGCTTACAACAATACATTCGGCCCCGGATGCCTTGGCCATACCCACAATCGAATCCACCAGTTCTATCACTATATCCGTCCGTGACATCGAGAGCCCGCCGCCGCAGCATTCGACTTTATGTGGCCATTCGAGACCCTCAGCTCCGAGCGCTGTGACCAGTCTGTCGAGCGATGTTGGGTTCTCCGGGTCGTCGAATTTTGTCACTTCATTAGGCCGAACTAAAAGACATCCGTAGTAACACGCCGCTTTCAGACCGTTGGCCGAATGTTTTAATGAACTTTGTATTTTTTCTAATCCGAAGTCTTCGAGAAGTATCTCGAGAAAATGTCGAATCTTCACCGAGCCGTCATAGTCTTGCCCGATATATTCACCGACGCTTTCACGTATATTCGCGTTGTTTGCGATTTCATGATTCGCCACCTGCATCCTGTTGTAGCAGGCGGCGCAGTTGGCAACCATATCAAGACCCATGTCCTTGACCTTAACCAAAGTTGCGGCCGGCAGCGCCGCTGCCAGGACGCGGTCGGTCTGGTGTCCCGCTGTCGCCCCGCAGCAGGTCCAGCCCTTCGGCTCGATTAGCTCTATTCCAAGAGCTTCGGCTACCGCCAGGGTCGATTCGTGCATGTCACGCGCCGTCGATTCGGCCGAGCATCCCGGGAAGTATGCGTATTTCATTCGACACCTCCCTTGTGCTGTTTTGCCTTCTTGAAAATCCGTCTGACGGTCTTTCTGTCGGCGCCGCCTGGTGGCAGCAGTGCAATCTTTCGTTTTTTAAGCATAGTGGGAAACTTTTCCGTATCGGCCATTAGTTTAAGCGTGCCCATTTTATAAGCTGCTATCATTGCAATGTCGTATGTGCGACCGAAAT
>CAZUTR010000125.1:0-7229 GCA_964623545.1 uncultured Pirellulales bacterium
AGAGGTTGGTCTTTACAATGATGGAATTTGGAGATAACCAAGATGGGAATAAGGTTTAGGAATTTTGTGATGGGAATATTAGCAGCTATATCGGTTTGCGGACTTTGCAGTGGGGCGTCGAGTCCAATACCAACCCTGGAAATCGGGGCGACAGCGCCGGACTTTAATCTGCCGGGTATCGACGGCAAAACATATAGTTTGGAGAGCTTCGCCGACAGACGAATACTCGTTGTCATATTTACGTGCAATCACTGTCCGACGGCGCAGGCGTATGAGCAGAGGATAATGAGCATATATTCGGATTATACGAAAAAAGGTGTGGCGGTGGTCGCTATAACGCCAAACGACCCGAAGGCGGTTCGGCTGGATGAGCTTGGATATACAGACCTGGGCGATTCGTTCGAGGAAACAAAGCTGAGGGCGAAGGAAAGGGGATTTAAATTTCCTTATCTTTATGACGGTGAGAACCAAAAAGTTTCTCTCGCATACGGACCCGTATCCACGCCGCACGTATTTATTTTCGACAAGCAGCGTAAGCTGCGCTATGTCGGCGGGATTGATAATTCGGAAAATCCGAAGCTGGTGAATAACAGCTACGCCCGGGTTGCGCTTGATGCACTGCTTATGGGTAAACAAATCCCTGTGGAAAAGACAAAAACGTTCGGCTGTTCGATTAAGTGGGCCAATAAGAGACGGCTGGTGGAAAGGGCCTTTGAGCAGTGGGCGAAAGAGAAGGTTACTTTAGAAACGATTGACCAGAAAGGTGTTGCCGAGCTTTTAAAGAACAAGACGGACAAGCTTATGCTCTTGAATATCTGGACGACATGGTGCGGGCCCTGTGTGATTGAGTTTCCCGAGCTTGTTGCGATTAACAGGATTTACAGGGGCAGGGAATTCGAGCTTGTGACAATAAGTCTCGACACACCTGACAAGAAAAAGCAGGTAATCGCGTTTTTGAAAAAGCAGCAGGCATCGTGCAGGAATTATCATTGGGGAAGTACGGACAAGAATGAGTTTGCGGATGTTTTCGATGAGAAGTGGCGTGGGGACATTCCGTATACGGTGATAATCAAGCCGGGCGGGGAGATTATATTTCGGCACGCAGGGATAATAGAGCCGCTTGAGGTTAAAAAAGTCATAGTAGAGCATCTTGGGAGATACTTCTTTTGATAGACTAAATTGCCAAAAGAAGTGTTGTATGTTATTATGATAGGCTGAAATAAGTTAATCTGAAGGAAAATGGAATTCACGGATGAACGGAGCATGCTACGTACCACATCCTATTCCCTACCAAGGCAGCAAACGACGGCTGGCACCAAAAATACTGCCTCATTTTCCGACGGACGCCTCACGCATAGTTGAACCCTTTGCTGGTTCCGCGGCCATTACAATCGCTGCAGCTTCAAGGCGTTTGGCTGCAAAGTTCTGGATCAATGACGCACACACACCTTTAATGGACCTCTGGCGCGAGATTATCGAGAATCCTGACGCGATGTCCCTATCTTATGCCAAACTATGGAATGCTCAACTCGGAAATGAACGTGAATTCTTCGACCTAGTCAGATCTCGTTTCAATAAATTTCACCAGCCAGCAGACTTTCTTTATTTGCTTGCCCGATGTGTCAAGGCATCCATTCGTTACAATTCGAATGGTGAATTCAACAATACTCCCGACAATCGCAGGAAGGGCACACGGCCTGCCGAAATGCGTCAGCGTATAGAAAACGCGTCTTCCCTTCTCAAGGGCCGCACGAAAATTACCACTTGGGACTATAAAAAGGTGCTCGAAAAATGCACAGAGAATGATTTGGTTTACATGGACCCACCATACCAAGGCGTGTGCGGTAATCGCGATCAAAGGTATCTACAAAAGATTAAGCATGACGAGTTTTGTACAGAACTCGAAAAGCTAAATAAACGAAACATTCGATATGTTATTTCATATGACGGTCGTACTGGAAACAAAGAGTATGGGCAACCAATGCCCGATTCGCTAGAATTGGCGCGCATAGAATTACGGGCAGGCCGTTCCACTCAGGCAACATTGCTTGGCAGATCAGATGTAACATACGAATCACTTTATCTCTCTCCAAATCTCTCACAGGCAGAAAATCTATATAGAGAGACTCAAATGTCTCTTTGGTAGAGAGGATCGCATGGCAAAAAAAACAACCAAGGCATCAGAATTACCGAAAGCTTTCATTAAAAAACTAGCATTAATAAAGTCCAAAAGACCTAAAACGGTCATTGACCACATCCTGGAACATGGTTTCGTTACAACCGAAGAACTGGGTGAGTTGTATGGTTACGATCACGCTCCTCGTGCTGCTCGAGATGTGCGGGAATTAGGTGTTCCCCTAGAAACATTCCGTGTTATAGGAAAAAACGGACGCAGGATCGCTGCGTATCGTTTTGGGGATCCATCGAAAGTACGTGGTGGCAAAATTGGTGGCCGGAAAGCTTTGCCAAAATTATTCAAGATTCAACTGGTTTCTGAAGGTGGAGAAAGATGCGCAGTCTGCTTCACTGCCTACGAAGGACGATATCTTCAAATTGACCATCGCGTGCCTTATGAAATTGGAGGCGATCCAGAGGGCGACCTTAATGTTACCGACTACATGCTTTTGTGCGGTTCTTGCAATCGTGCGAAATCATGGTCATGTGAACATTGCAAGAATTGGAAAACCGATCATTCGATAGGTGTATGCAAAACGTGCTACTGGGCAAACCCAAAAAACTACAAACACGTTGCGTTAAGACTAATTCGTCGACTCGATATAACATGGACCGAAGATGAGGTTCCAGAGTATGACCGACTTGTTAGGCTTTCGAAGTACGCTGAACGGGACTTACCTGATTTTGTCAAAGAATGCTTGCGGCGAGTTCCCGATCGAGATTAAACCTAAGGCAATCCGTTTTCGCTGAAGAGCAAACCAAATACTATATAAGAAGAATAAATTTATTTCGACATTCCATTTACGGCAGGGCTAATCGAGATTCCCAACCACAGGGTTGATATTATCGTAATGTTAGCGTAAAATCAGCGGCAAAAAGTGTTGCATATTATTATGTTAGGATTATGCGGTAAATAAGGAGAAACATTATGGATATCAATACTGTTCGAAAATTTTTCATGTGGTGCACGATTATTAACGGGGCATTGCTGATTTTCTCATTTTTGATATTTGCCTTCGCCGGCGATTTGGTCTACCAAGTGCACAGCAGTTGGTTCCCGTTGTCCAGAGAAGCGTTCAACACAGCGATATACTGCTTGCTCGGAGGGTACAAAATACTTTTTATAGCGTTTAATCTCATCCCCTACCTTGCACTGGTTATCATAAGATGAGATGGACTCCCGACCACCCATCCTTCGTTAATACTACGGAGGGCAGGCAGTTAGTGGAGCTAATCAAACCCTCGGCGGTCAACTTTTTGCATCAAATCTATCCAAGCACAAGTCATTGCGAGTCCTTCACTGCGCTCGGGATAAACTCTGTGAAGCAATCTCAAACACTTAACAATCATCAACATCGAGATTGCCGCGGCCGCTATGCGGCCTCGCAATGACAGCAATAACAACACCTTGCGTACTTTGATGCAATTTCCTAGGTGCCGAGGGCTAACAGCCGAATCGACCAGAAAGCTTGAATTTTTCAGGTGGATTTGATATACTATACTTAGAGCAGGGGCTCAACGTTGCAGCTCATCAAGGAAATACAATGCTATATGAGAAATCGCACTTTCCAATCCATAAGGAAAGCCCGACACCAGCGAAGGGATTCAGCGGAGCATACATACGAACACTTATTATTACGGCTCTCCTAATTTTCCTGGGACATTCGTATTTAGCCGCTCAGACAATATTATTCGACGATTTCGAAGATGGCGACCTCGTAGCCAACAACTACTGTTACTGGACTGCCAACGCATGGGCCGAGTCGGTCCATGGTGAAGTGCTGAATCTTGAGAATGCCGACGACGGCACAGGCAACCGAGCATTGCACGCCAGCATACAGGCAGGGACCGGCAGCTGGAGGACCGCCGAGATTCTTTTGAAGCTTGCCTGGGACCAGGGCAGCGGTGCCTACAAAAGCTATGTCGATTACGGATACGATTTGCGGGCGTTCAAACAAATCCGTTTCAGGGCCAAGGCATCGCCGGGGGGCTATGGCAGATTCCAGCAGGTATCATGTGTGGTACCAGACTACAAGTACTACTACAAAACGCTGAGCCTGTCCGGCAACTGGACGCAATTTGTCATCGACTTTTCAGACCTGGTCAGCGAGCAAGGCGAGGTCACACTCGAAGAGTCACTGCAACACACGGACGAACTCAAAATTGTAATGTATCCCTCATCAGGCACAACAGTCGAGATGTGGATTGATGACCTTGAGCTTGTCTGCGACCCGGACTACGAACCTCCCGAGCCGGTCGATATTCCATCGGGGCTGAAGGAAGCAGCCGAGTCAAAAGGACTGAAGATTGGTTTTTCTCCGACAGTGTGGCATATGGTTGACGAACCTTACATGGACTCAATCAATAATAATTCGCACTTTGTCCAGAGCGGCTGGGAAACAGGACAGGCCATAATTCAAAAATACCCTTACTACTGGGATTTTGCCATGGCGGATGCTACGCTCAAATGGTCTTTTGACCATGACAAGAAGGTGATGGTTCAGCATCTTGTATGGCATGTTTCTACCCCGGACTGGATAGACAATGGCGGCTACTCGCCCGCTGAAGTTAACGATATTATGCGAGAGTTCATTCAGCAAAGTATCGGCTACTATAAGACACACTATCCCGGAATAGTCACTCACTACTCGGTTGTCAACGAAGCTATTACTGATTCCACACATTCTTACAGGCAGACCTTCTGGTACAACGAGCTTGGGCCGGAATATATCGCCAAAGCGTTCACTTTCGCCCACCAGGCCGACCCCAATGCCAAGCTCTACTACAACGACTACGGAATCGACGGAATCAATCCGAAATCCGACGCCGTCTATAATATGGTCAGCGGCCTTTTGGACGAAGGAGTTCCCATTCACGGAGTCGGTTTGCAAATGCATATTTTCGACTTTGACTGGTATCCCGGCAAACAATCAATACTGGATAACATGGACAGGTTCGGGCAACTGGGTCTTGAGATTTACATTACTGAGATGGATGTAGCAATCAACGCCGACCAGACCGGGCTCAATGAGGACAAGCTCAGCGAGCAGGCGACTATATACCGTGAGATAGTGGAGGCGTGCGTCGAATCTCCGTATTGCAATTATCTTACTATCTTCGGAATCACCGACAAATACTCGTGGCTCTTAGAGCATCATGATCATGATGACTGGCCTCTGATCCTCGATGAAAACTTCCAGCCCAAGCCGGCGTGGTGTGCAATAATGGAAGAGCTTTCCGGCGCAGGCGACCTCGACGCCAATTGCCAGGTCAATATGCTCGATATCGGTATATTCGTATCGCAGTGGCTTGATACAGGCGACTGCTCGGCCGACAGCGATTGCGCGGACCTGAGTGGCGACAGCCGTGTTGACTTTCAAGACTACTCAATCATGGGACAGAATTACGAACAGTAAACCAGCAGATGCTCCCCTTCGCGAGCGACAGTGTCAATCTTTCCTGTCGCGATTTTCTTGATATTATCGTAAAGTCAGCGTAAAATCCGCGTTGTAAAATATTATGTTGGAGCACTGAAATATGAAACGTATTTGGCAGAGAATCGTTGAGTATGTGTTCCCGGGCACGTACGAAGAATACCTGGAAGCGAGAAAGATCCACAAAGTTGAGATTCGGAAGTACCGAAAGAACCCACAATACCTTGCCGGATTAGCTCTGTTTTTTATCCCCCTCATTGCTCTTTTGGTCTTCGCTCCGTTCTGGTGGTTGAAACTGCTGGCGCTTCTGATGATGATTGGAGAAATGCTGATCCGAGACACAATCTCAGAGCACTACTGTGCACACTTGAACCGACAGAGAAAAACCGAACCGAATAATACCCCGAAAGAAACTTAGGGGATCCGCAATGAGCGCGGATTCCGAAGCGTAACGTATATGTTAACTGAAGCTGAAGCAAATTACACTCCGGAAAATACCGGTGGAACATATAATGGATAATCATAACCAGGCGCCGCTTAACAAGAAAGGAAACAGACAGGAATTGAGATTGACCTTTTGGCTCTTGAGGCCCGTGCAGCGCATGACCTGCTGACAAGCGGAATTACCCCGCGACCAATTGCGTGGAACAAAATATTTCAATGTGCGAGATGCTTTTGACATCAAGGCGAAGGAGTAAGATACAAAATAGTATCTAACTATTTTTTTTTATATGGATAAACACTATTTTTAAGGATTTTTACAAATGAGGTAAAGGACTATGCCGGCGAATATTGCACATATGTTGATAGCGCATAAGGCGCTGCAGAAACTAAAAGCAAAAGGGATTAAACAATTCACAGAATTTGCCGAGATGCTCGACGATACATCGAGGAGCAAAAACTACAAGGCCTACGTGAACCTTGGAAGTGTCGGGCCCGATTTGTATTACTACGGCAAGATGGCAGAGGGACTTAAGGACATGATTGTCGAAGGTTACAGGCAGGCAAAAGGCGTTACGCCGTGGGCGTATCATCTGCACTCGTACAAGCCGAACGAGTTTCCGTTGAAGCTGGCGGAGATAATTTTCCGCGATGCAATAAGACAAAAAGGGAAAATCAAACTCGAAGCGGATGATATAAGAAAGCTGGCATATATTGCGGGACATCTGACACACATAGCGGCAGACCAGATAATTCATCCTGTTGTAAACAGTGTGGCAGGGCCTTACTATCGCAGCGGGGAAAATCGAAAAGAGCACCGGGGATGTGAGGTGTTCCAGGACTACTTTTTGTACCAACAGGTATATCGATTAGAGGGTAAAAGCGGGGCAAAGTACGACTTTTTCGAGCAGGAATTTAACAGATGGGCGGATTGCGTCCGCGGGATGACAACAAGGAACAGCGAAGACTGGTTCAGGTACTTTCTGCAGCGCGGCTTTGTGGAAACTTACGGGATGGGGCCGGAGGAAGAGGAAATAGAAGACTCGGTTGATAATCTGCTTTTGACATTGAGGACATGCCAGGCGCTCGGGCCGTATAAAAAGGCGGCAAAAGACTATGAAAAAAACGGGCAAAATAAAGGTATGTGCAAAAAGTACATCAAGGACGTCAAATATATCA
>CAZUTR010000126.1:0-7207 GCA_964623545.1 uncultured Pirellulales bacterium
TTTTGAGAGTAGCGGTGAAGTTCACATCGTAGACCCAGCCCAACTGAAGGATTTTCATATCATTGAGCGTTCGCAGCGTGCTGTAGTCAGTTTGTTGATGGTTTATGGCGCTTTTCACTACGTGGGGGGAATAGCCCGGCTCATCGGGGAACTCCAGCTCCAGCATGAAGTTCTCCGGGTCTTGGTTGTACTGTTTGTAATATTCCGTTACGACATAAAGTACGTCCAGCTTGTCGGCGTCGCGTATCATTTTTGAAAGCATCAGGCATTGGCCGTCCAGGTCTTTGGGCAGCTCTTTAAGGCCGTGATATTCAATGGCTTTTAGAATTAGCTGCTCTTGTTGTTTATCGAAAGTTTCGAAGACATTTTGTCGGCGAAGAATGTTCACACCAAGCAGGCAGTGGTTTATGCTTCTTGAGTCATTGTATGTGCGATATTTGACAAACTGCTCGAACCGGCCGACATCGTGGAGCAGGGCTGTTATTTCAGCTATGTATTTAGAGTTGGTATCGAGACCAAGCGCATCGGCCAGATACAGCATCTCCTGGCATGTGCGTCGGCTGTGGTCTTCTTTTAACTTCAGATTGGCGTTTATGAACTTGTCATCGCCGTAGAAGTCAGTGACATAATCATCGAACCAAGCCCTTAAGCTTTCTAATTGTTCTTGCTTCATAAAACTTTAGCTTTCTAAAAATCGATTAATTTGGCAGTAATTTATTACAAAGTATTGCTGGTTGCCATGAACTTTTGAGAAAAATTTTCATTTTCTGTTTAAAGATGGTTTTTATGAAGTATAATCAGGTAAAAACATGTGAGATGAGTTAACGATTTGTAAGATAAGATAATCAAGTGAGGAAAAATAAGATGCCTACAGTTAAAGAAGTGATTGTAAAAAAACCATCCGATGCCGAAGCGGCAAGTTGCAAAAGCTGGCCAATCTGGACTTGTGAGCCGAGCACTTTCGATTGGGCTTATACCGAGAAAGAGACATGCCTTCTTATCGAAGGAGAGGTTACTGTCACAGATGGTAAGGATTCTGTGAGTTTTGGGCCCGGCGACCTTGTTGTTTTTCCAAAAGACCTTGAATGCACCTGGAACGTAAAACAGGCTGTTAAAAAGCACTATAATTTCGGGTAAGATAAAGGTTTGTTGTTTGAGGATTTTCTCGGAAAGACGAAAAACGATAATTGTGTTTACTTAATGCAGTTATACGTGATTACTTTAGGTCTTGATTTGTTGTTCAAGCCTTTTAGTTTATTCTAATTGTTTAGGTGTTCGCTTATCCTTATTCCTGTTTTTATGTTGTTCATACTCTTACGTGGCACAAGACGGCCAAAGCCCATACTAAATGTTTTTTATCAATGACCTTAGTTTGGTATTTTTCATTAATAGGAATAAGATGAACATCACCATTAGTTGTTCTCAAGAGTTTACAAGTAACACCTATCTGGTCGCTGAGGCGAACAATGCTGACTTGTCCCTGAGCGGCCGGAACTGAAGGACTTAATATAACAATATCACCGTCATTTATTCTCGGCGACATGCTGTCCCCGTCTATACGGAGTGCGAAACTATCTGGAAATAAGGAGTGAATTTGTTCGCACTGAATGAACTCAGCTACCTGCTCGGTCTGTAGGCCTGCGACCTGAATCAGGTTGGCGGAAACTTTTTTTGCACCCTCAACCAAAGGTCTTGCCCGCAGGTCAATTAACACTGTCCCATTGACAGAGTCGATGATGTTTTTGCCTGTGTATTTTTCAACCAATTGTTCCAATTGCGTGATTGCCTGTTTTGGCTCCGGCAGGGTGGTTTCGTCCCAAAAATGAACGATTCCTGCAGCGGTTCGGCCGAGCACCGGTATCCATCCCGGCCGTTGTTTTTTGGAAGTTAGAATCTTCGAGCTGAATTTTTTTTCAACACCTTTTTTCTCGCATAGTAGCTCAACGAAGGCCAGAACAGGTTCGGTCATATCCGGGTTTTCTATCAGTAAAGCATCTAATTTTTGTAAAAGTGCATCATTTGACCCAAATGCGAAATTTTCTTTTGCAGATTGGCCTGTGAACAGCAATTGGATGTCTGCCCCAGTAATCTCGCATATCTTCAGCAGGACTTCAATTGGGGGGACTCGGTTATTTTCGTAATAGCTGTAGGTAGAAGGACTTATGCCTAAAGCACGAGCGAATTTGCTTTTGCCTCGGTCGCCGGAGTGTTGTTTGCGTAATTGCTTTATTCGCTCAATTATCGGGTTTTTGTTAGAAATTTTCATTATTTTTACATTTGCGAAGAATTACCTTGTGCATATTCGCTTTTGTGTTAATATTTGACTTTAATTTATTAATTTTGTAGTGAATTTTAGACGCGAATATGAATTTCGTCAATAAGGAAACAATAAAAAATGTCAAAAATGGAGAGGCCTAAAAGGAGAATCCCAGAGAAAAAGACAAAGAGGAACACAACAGGCAGAACAAAGGCGGCGGAATATACAGGATATCTTTTGGAGTTACACAAATTGCAGGGAACGCTGTTGAGGCATTTGGAAAAAGAAGTTTCGTGAGGATTAGCAACATTATTAGCAATCGGGCGAGTAATTCAGGGTTTGTATAACGCACAGATTTTTGGTATTGGTTTTTAGAACTTGAGTAATGGAGTGAACGGCGGCTTAATCCCTTTGTTTTGGAAATAAAAAATATTGAAAATTTTTATTTTTTTCTTGCAATCTCTACAAATGTAGAGTATCCTTTATATTATTAGAGAAATAGAGGTGTTTATGGCAAAGAAAAAGTGTGGTCTGACAGACGGTGAATGGGCGGTCATTCAGGCGGTCTGGGACAATGAGCCGTGCGCAGCTCCGACGGTTCAGGAGGTCCTTGAAGACCAAAAGGGCTGGAGCTACAGCACCGTCAAGACAATGATGGACCGAATGGTTGACAAGGGACTGCTTACTACGGAGAAAATTCGCAATCTCATTTTATATCGCTCGGCTATAACAAAACAACAGGCACAAAGCGGTGAGATTAAGCGCTTAGTCAAGAGAGCATTTGACGGTGCCTTTACGCCGATGATGCAATTTATGCTGGATAACAATAAGTTGTCAGAAAAGCAGTTGGGCGAACTCGAGAGTATCATAAGAAAGAAAAAACAAAAAGCAAAGAGGTAGAAAGCAAAGGAGCATATTAAAAGATGGAGAGATAGTTATGAATACGATACTGGAACAAATAAATTCGTCGGGTCAGGTGTTTGTTGAATTTGCACTGCCAATGCTGGTGCAGTCAAGTGTGCTGATAGTGATTTTGTTGTTGGCGGATTTTTTGCTCAGCAAAAGAGTAAGGGCAGTTTTTAGGTATTGGATGTGGATGCTTGTTTTGGTGAAGCTGGTTTTGCCGAGTACGCTTTCATCGCCAGTGAGCGTCGGGTATTTATTCGGCGGGCGACTGGGCGAGGTAAACGTAAGCAGTATGAGCACAACAAGAGAAATTATAGACGTTCCACAAGCACAGAGTTCGTCGGAAATTAGAGAGTCGGAAATAATTGGAACCAGAGGTGGAACATCTATTGTTCCACCGATAGCGGTTACTGAGCTGGCGGCAGCGGAGGAGGCCAAGCCGGTATCTGACTCGATGGCGGCGCTTAGCTGGCAGGGGATTATATTTCTTGTTTGGTTTATTGTTGTGGCTTGTATGTTACTGTTATTGTTGCAGCGTATAATTTTCGTCTGCGGTCTTGTTGCTCAGGCTAAAAAAGCCAGTGGTATGATGGGAGATGCGCTTGAGTTTTGTCGTCGCCGGATGGGAATTAGAAGTCAGGTGTGTTTGAAGGTCTCTGTTAATACGAGCAGTCCCGCTGTCTGCGGTTTGTTCAGGCCAGTGATATTGGTACCTGAGAATTTGGGGGAGAGTCTTGGCAGTAATGGCCTTCGGACTGTTTTGCTCCATGAGCTTGCACACATTAAGCGAGGGGATTTGTGGGCGAATCTGGTGCAAACGATTTTGCAGATTGTGTATTTCTATAATCCGCTTGCCTGGCTTGCCAACGCGATGATTCGCAGGGTGCGTGAGCAGGCAGTGGATGAAGCGGTGCAGGTGGCGATGGGTGAAAGGGCTTGTCAGTATCCGGAGACTTTATTGAATGTTGCCAAGCTGGCCTTTGGCCGGCCGGCTCTTAGTCTACGGTTAATAGGTGTTGTGGAATCGAAAAGTGCGTTGACAGGAAGAATTAAGAGGATGTTAAACAGGCCGATACCAAAAAGTGCCAAGCTTGGTGTTGTTGGCCTGGTTGCTGTTTTTATTATCGGTGCAGTGCTATTACCAATGGCAAAGGCGGAGCGTTTTACCGGCCGGGCAAAGGAAATCATGTCGTTGGCTGACAAGGAGGCAAGGCGGTTAAACCACGAATATATAGGGACAGAACATATCCTTCTTGCTATAGCCAGAGATGATAGTTCGCTGGGCGCTGTGATTCTGAAGAACTTGGGCTTGGAAATTGAGGTGCTGCGGGCCGAAGTGGAGAAGCTGGTTAAGAGTGGGCCGAGTGTGGTTACAAAGAAGAGACTGCCGCAAACTCCGCGAGCCATAAAGGTTTTGAAGTATGCAGAGGAGGAGGCAAAAGAGCTCGAGCATGATTATGTGGGTGCTGAACATATTCTGCTGGGTCTGGCACGAGAGCGCGAGGGAATAGCGGCTCAAGTTCTTACTAATCTTGGATTAAGTTATGAAGATATCCACCGAGAGGTATTGAAACTGGTTCAGTCTGGCGCAAAGATAGATGTTAAGAAACAAGGTTACCGAAATACTTCAGAAGGTGCTAAGACAGGCAGCAAAAATAAAGTTCACGTCATAAAGTTCGGGCCAAAAGGTTCGTTTAAGCCAAGAACAGCAAAGGAGCTTTTGGATGCTTTCAATAAGCAGGTGAAATTCAGAGTTAATACACATCATTTCAGGACGGCGGTTGAGGGCAATAAACTTATGGGTTACATCCTCACCGACAGCCGGGCGGAACAGAAGGCAATTAAATTAATACTGGATAAAAGTAGTAAGCTGGAGTTTATAATTGCCAAGAGTGTGATGGAGGATGAGCTGGCTGAACACTACGCTATGGGGCAACAAGCGAATAAAGGAGGTTTGCAGGATTTGATAAATTCTGCTCGGTCGGACGGGATTGTGAGAATCCCCAATGGTGTTTATACCGAGCCAATCGAGGTTACAAAATCACTGAAGCTGGTGGGTGAGTCACGGGATGGTTGTTTTTTTGAGGTGACCGCCAATAAGCCCGCCATTTTAATTGATACCAAAGGCAAGGGCAGGGTTAGTTTAGAAAATATCACGGTTAAATGGCAGCTTTCTACAAGCGGCAAAGACATCGAGTATCCGTTCGCAGTGGGAGTTAAGGACAGTAGGGCAGAGATTAAGAACTGCAGCTTTGTGCCGTTGGGCAATTTCAAGCGATGCCCGTCGGCTATTCGCGCAGTTGGGTTTTCCAATCTTACTATAGACAGTTGTCGATTCGATGGTTTCGAATATGTTATCTGCTACGGCGAAGGTTCTGAAGGGACGGTACAGGACAGCTTGATTAAGGATTGCGGACATCAAGGGATAATACTTTATTCCGATGCAAATGCAAAGATTTTACGCAATGTTGTCACCGGCTCAAGATATCATGCTGTGCGGAGTACCGGGGGGACGCTGGAATTGAGAGATAATCTTCTTATAAATAACGCCAACAGGGGTGTTTATTTAGGCAATAAAAGTGCACGCGGTACAATCAGTAACAATATCATAATGGGCAACGGGACCGGTATCAGTGGTTTTGGGCAGTCGAAGGTCAAGATAGAGAATAATCTTATTCTCGATTCAAGTTACGCAGGTATTGGAATGCGCAGCTCTTGCAGTCTTTTGATACGAAACAACATCTTCCAGGGTAACGAGAGAGGATGGATTATGTTCGAAGAAGAAGGCAGAGGCGGCAATACCGTATATAAAAATACGTTCTGGAAGAACAAGGTGGATGATGAGAACTTTAAAAAGACGGCTGACTCGATTATTGCTGAGCCGGTTTTTGTTGACGCGGCTAACGGCGATTTTTCATTGAAGCCGGGGCCTGTACAGGAAAATGAGCAGGGACTTTCCAATCCTGAGATACTTAAGACGCTCTGGAAGAGATGGAAAGAGCTTTAGGATGAGATTTTTAGGCCTCTAATTTACTGCATTTATTGCATCAGTGAGATTAATAGTACCTTCGTAGAGCGCTCTGCCGATTATGATAGCTTCGATGGGCAGGTTTTTTAATTTTTCAACGTCACTTAGTTGTGTTACTCCACCGGAGGCAATTACGGGGATGGGTAGTTTCTCGGCCAGGTTTTTTGTTCTTTCGATATTCGGTCCTGCCATCATGCCGTCTTTCGAGATGTCGGTGTAGATTATTGTTGTCAGGGGTAGTTGGGCGGCTTGAGATGCAAATTCCAGCAGATTTTGCGGGGTGTCCTGAGTCCATCCGTGCGTAGCTACTTTTGAGCCACGTGCGTCGAGGCCGAGGACGATTTTGCCGCTGAACTTATTGGCCATTTCACCGAACCATTCGAAGTCTTCGATGGCTTTGGTGCCGATTATCACACGCTGAATCCCTAGGTCCAGTAGTTGTTTTATGTGTTCTTGCTCCCTGATACCTCCACCGACTTCGATTTTGAGTTTGCCGAGTGCGGCAATAGCTGAAATTGTTTCTGTGTTGACTGGTCTTCCGAGCTTGGCTCCGTCCAGGTCAACAATATGCAGCCATTGTGCGTCTTGTTCTATGAACCTGCCGGCTTGCTTGACAGGGTCTTGCTCGTATGTCATTTGGCGATTGTAGTCGCCCTGGATGAGCCGAACGCATTTACCTTTTACCAGGTCGATTGCCGGTATTATGTACATTGCTTTGAGCCCTCAACCACTGTTCGTTGTTTAAATCAGGCAACGTTTTATAGTTCTTAATAAATTTCGGCTGAATCCTGATTTTAACTGCAATAGTTTTTGACATATAATGAATATGATTGGGTAGGCCCCGTCGTATTGAACATATCGCCGGGTACATTAAGGAAAATCATTTCAGGTGTGTTAACGAGCGTATAGAGGTTAATTCTTCTTGCAAAATGGATTTATTGAGTGTATAGGTTATAAATGTTTCGGAGAGGTGTCGGAGTGGCTGATCGAGCCGGTTTCGAAAACCGGTGTGCCCT
>CAZUTR010000127.1:0-7178 GCA_964623545.1 uncultured Pirellulales bacterium
TGCTGCGAATGAGTTTAACAGACGAGCAGTGCTGTTTAATCAAAATGTTCATCGGTTCGTTGAGGAAGTATTACTTTCGGTCTATCCAGATTTAAGAAATTTCTTATTAAATGTAACAATCAAAGGGCGAGAAAAAATATTTCCAGTTGTTCCATTGATAAAAACATTTGGCCCTACTGGCAAGGGGGAGTCGATCTTAATATCTCCTGGAATTGGAACAGAAAAGGATGTAAGTGGTTATGATGGTGAATTAATCGAATTTATAAAGAATACGGGAAGAAATATCACAGAAGGCCCTACATACAGGTTGCTCGAAATATGTGAAAGCTTGCAAGAAGCAGTAGCCCATAAAGAGTTGGTCACGGGAATTGGTTCTTATTTCAGAGCCTTGTCTTCTTGTGATAAGTACTATTTCAATATGGTACGATGTTTTCCATTGAAACCAAGTAAATTTAACCTTTTAATAATGCGACGGCGCAGGTTATTTCGTGATTGGAGACAAGATATTTCTCGGATTGTCGAATTAAGAGTGTTCAATCATATAAGCGCAGCGATCGGTATTTCCGTGCTCACGGTGTTCAACACGCCAGGCAATAACGGTCATCCAGATTATAAGTTTATCTGTATTCACAATTCTAATGAGAAAAATGGAGCGAATGATAGACATGTAATACCTTCCTTTATGTATGAGCCGGTGACAGAATCCCGCTCTGAACAGATTAAAGAACTGGATATTGAGTATCAAGTCTTGAGGGAGTTCGCGGAAGAGATACTTGGTCTTGGAGAATTCTCGGGTTTTCTTCATAGGGAGACGCTTTATAAAACGCTCTTGCAGAATGAGGTTTGTGGGCGTCTTCACGCGCTTCTGCGTGAAGGCGGAGCTTGCTTAGAGATAACAGGTCTTTACCTTGATGTGATGCGTCTGCGTCCTGAAATTACTTGTGCGCTCGTAATTTATGACCAAGACTTTTACTCAAAATATGTATCTGAATTTAAAGGCAGCTGGGAGCATCGAAGACAAAGTGTTAAGTGGGTCAGCCTTACAGATCGAAGTGGTTTCGAAGCTTTATTAGTTGATGATGAAACTCCTCTCTGTCCGCCAGGGGTAGCTGCGGTTGTAAGCGGGAGAGATTACTTTATCAAAGAGCTGGGTCTGGGGCGGGACTGAATACCGACCTTGACGGCGATGATGACGTTGATTTAGAAGATTTAAGGCGATTCGTCGATGAGTGGCTGTACTGTTACCCATATAATTGGCCGTTGAAGTAAAAAAGTCATTTGAGTTTGTATTTCGTATGTAGCATGTTGCCGGTCCTTGCCTTTTGTTTTTGTTTGTGGTTTAATTGCGGGTAAAAGTTCCCTTCTTCGCCCCAAACGACAGGGCTACGAAGGGCAGGCGGAGGATGAATTGGTATTTCTTGAAGCGTATTTTGTTTCATTAGAAAAATGGAGAGTCGGATATGAAATATATCAAGAGTATAATAGGTTATGCAGTAGGATTTGTTATTGCTTATGCGATCATATCTTTTTTTACCGGTGGTGACAAGCTGAAAGATTTCGAGCCGTTCCACAATGAAGAAGGGCGTTTTACTGTTTTGTTTCCCGGTGAGCCGGAAAGAAAGCTGGAACAGGTCCAGACTCCCATAGGGACGCTGGAATTGGTTATGTATAATGCCGGCTCCAAGAAAACGGGATTTATCGTGGGTTACGCGGATTATCCACAGGAGATGATAGATAATTCTTCTGTTGATAAGATGTTAGATGGTGCCAGGGACGGTGCGGTGGCAAATGTGGAGGGTGAACTCGTGAGTGAAAAGGTGCTGGACTTTTATAGCAACCAGGCACGAGAGATAGAAGTCAAAGTGCCGAAGCAAGGAACGATAAAAGCAAGATTGATTTTGATAGGCAATCGGCTTTACCAGGTGATGGCAATAAGTCAATCGAAAAGCATTCTTGAGGAAAGGAGTCCGGAGTTTTTCGATTCCTTCAAGGTAGATGGTGTGGGGTGAGCTTGAAGAATTAGCTTACAGCGGACGGTGTTTGGATTGAAGAAAAAACAAAGGGCTGGCTTGTTTAGCCAGCATTTTATTTAGAACCTAATCCGATGTTAGCGTTTCTTTATCAGTACCAAAGCACCGAGGCCAAGCAGGAGAACCGTAGCTGGCTCAGGTATCATCACGAGCAAATCCTGACAGTGGGTCGGTTTGTCTGGCGTTTCTTCTGTCCAAAGATGCAGAACCCTGACGTTGCCGATGCCATCCCATCCTGCGTTCTGGGCATCGGTAACAAAGGCCTGCGACTGGCCAGATAGCATGTTCCAGTTTGTCCAGTTTGTTTCGTCTTCGATGTACCATATAGCCGCCTGCAGTGCGCCTGCTGATGCCATATCATTGTTGTAACCGCCTAACGTTCCGCTTCGCAACTGCGTATAAAGATAAGCGGTCAAGGGGCTAAGCGGGTCACCGCCGAAGCTGCCGGACATGCCGGGATTTCCATCGCCGAGTATGGCCTCTATTAAGACTGAAGCGAGGTAGTTTGTGACGCCTGTATCGTCAATTGGTTCGTGTGCTTCCACGCAGAAACTGACAAATGGGCCAGTTTCAGCAGTGATGGCCATAAGATCTGCGTTAGGAACAACGCGGTATTGGCCACCTCCTATGTACGGGTCATAAAGTGTGCCAACGCGGTCCACCGTGACTATCGGCACAGCCAGAGCAGGAGCGGCTGTTAGAGCGAACAGTACCAGGAAAAATAAAATCCGTTTCATTTTTTCCCCTTTCAAAAATCTTTTGTTCTTTCACAATATAAAAACATCTTTTCAAACATTGATTATGTTTGAATGTGGAAAAACCCTTCTCTTTTGAGCTTAACCTTTGACCTGCTCCTGATGTACTTTTTCACCCGCCTCTTGAGAGGTTAATTTACAAGTTTATGACGTACTTAGTCAAGGAAAAAATGGGATATTACAGGACTTTTATATAAAAGCTGTGAAATTGGCCTTGAAGATAGGTAAAGAATCTAAGGTGTAGGATTTGTATTAGATGTATCAGTGGGGGTAAGTTGGTAGGTTTTATTGTCCTGCTGGAGCTGCTCGGTTTTTATGCTGTTTGTTTTTGCATGTCTTGTCAGCAGGTAAATCGAGATTCCGATTGACAGCAGTGTCAAAAGCAGCACAAGGACGAGGACTGTGAACTGGACTCTTTCGTACCACAGCCGACGCAGGGCGGTTATTTTGGACCGTTTTGGTTTTTTTGCCTTTTCAACCTTTACAGCGACACGGCGCTGCTGCTCCAGTCTTCGCAGGTCCTCCTGACGGGCGTAGATGTCCAGTAGCTGGTTTATCGAAACGGCCTCGAAACTGTTTTTGCATTCGATTTCGTCTTTGTCCATCTCTGCAGCTTTAATCAAGTCAGAATAGCTATGAAAATAAACGTGTTCGTTTTCGCTGCAGCCGCTGCAATTGCAAGGCAGCATCTCGCTGACGTCGGGGCCGTTAAGTGTTTTGTGGATGTTCTCGAGTTCTTTTCGGATTATCGCCAATAGTTTCTTGGTCTTACTTCCAACGAGTCGAACGCTTATTTTGTGTTCGAGCTCATCGCTGACGAGTAGGGCCTCGGTGTTTTTGTATTGAAGGACCGCGCCGTTTTTCCAGTAGCAGTCATCCTTCAGCAGATTGTTCATTTTAACTATAAGCCGAGCGATTATGCAGGTGGGCATAAACCTGTATCTGTATTCAATATGCAGGTTGTCACGATCGTCCCACTTGAAATCAGGTCTTTCGGGCTCTAACAGCTCCGGCACAATGTATGTTTGTGTTTCGGGTACTTTGAAACAGAACTCAAATTCCTTCATCAACTCCAGCAATTTGGTTAATATCTCCTCGGGGTAGTCTTTCCATATTTGCGTTAACTTCTCGAATTCGAATTTGCCGTTGTTCTCCCGAACTTCTTTGGAATCCATGACCATATAGATGGCATGGATAGCCCAGTCGGGTTTCAGGAAAATAGTTTTTTCTAAAACTTCATTGTCAGCAAAATGTAAAACAACCGACCAGTCGTGGAAACATCGGCATAACTCCTTCGCTCCATGCTCATCAAGCCCTGATTCCTTGCAAATCGTTACGAACTCGTCGTATGAAATATAGTTTTTCTGAAGTGTCTCGAGCCGTCTTTGTATGTCGATGCCCCGTTTTGAAAGAATGTCGCGAACGAGCGGTAGCTTGGCCGCCTGCTCTTTGATTTTGGCGGTTAACTCCTCGATGCCGGTGCCGTCCAGAGTGCTTACATCCTCGAAACTGACGATATTGTTAAACTTGTCTTGTAGAAACTGTTCATCTATTGCTTTTGTCCGCTCGTCAATCCTGTTCAGGACCAAAATAACAGGAGAATTGTCACCGAGTAGTTTTATGGTGTTCAGCCAATAATTGAAGCTGCTCATATTATCCGCCGTTTGCCCCGACCAAATGAATAAATATAGCGAACTCTTCGAGAAAAAGAACCGATGAACCGCGTGATAAATTTCCAGTCCGCCGAAATCCCAGAGTATTACTCTTAAATTCTCTTTGTTCTCCGTTTCCATCAGCCATTCTTTGGTATTAATTCCTTCGGTGTGGGGAACATTTGGATCTATAGGTTTGGCCGATTCGGTCAGATGTTTTGCCAAAGAGGTCTTGCCGGCCGATGCGTCGCCTACAAGAAGAACCTTGGCTTCATTGAGCGTTCTCTTTTGCAGGTCGAGTTTCTTGAAGTACTTTTGGATTTCTTCAGCACCTTTTTTTATGACGTTGATTGGTGGTATCTCGAGGGGATTGCCTGCCAGGAAAATTCCGTCTTCTCCCGCTGCTTCGCTCCATCGTATCGACATACCCAAATCCAAAATTTCCCTCGGCAGCTCGTATATTCGGTTTCTGTTCAGAACCAGCTTCGTTAGTTGGCGTAACTCCATAAGTGAAGTGATGTCAACAAATTGATTTCCGCTGATGTCCAGAACCTTAAGATTCTCCAAATTTGCTATCTCAGCCGGCAGTGACTTAAGTTGATTGCCGCTTAAATACAGCTCAGTCAGATTTTTCAGATTCGCTATTTCAGGAGGCAGTGTTTCGAGCTGATTTTCGCTGAGGTACAGCTCGGTAAGTTTCTGTAGATTTCCAATTTCGGCCGGCAGCGAGGTGAGCTGATTGCCGGTAAGGTCGAGTTCGGTCAGATTAATTAGTTTTCCTATCTCGGCCGGCAATGAAGTGAGCTGATTGCCGTCCAGATAAATCGAAGTCAAATTTTCCATGTACCCGATGTCGGCCGGCAGCGATGTGAGTTTGTTACCCCACAGGTAGAGAGTTGTCAGGCTTGTTATATATCCCATTTCAGCGGGTAGTGAGGTAAGCCGATTACCCGACAGATTTAGCGTGGCGAGATTGTCCAGAAACCTGATTTCCATCGGCAGCGAAGTGAGCTGATTGTCACTGAGATTGAGCGTAGCCACATTATGCAATTGCCCAATATCAGGGGGGAGCGATTCGATGTCTTTGTTGGATAAATTCAGCTCGGTTCGCCCGTCCCTGGCGGCCTTTTCAATAATTTCAAGTACTTCTGTTGCCTCCATATTAAAGTCCTAAAGAATGCCCATGCCAAAAGTATATCATTAAATCGGATTTTTTAAACCCATATCTGAACAAAAGTTCCGTAGGATTAACATTAGGTTGTGAGGCCCTAGTAGAATTGGCTTTAAACCTTCGCCCCCGGCAAATGAGTTAAAACTTACACTGTGGACAAAAGAAAACATCGAGTAACGCCCCGCTACTCGATGTTTCCCGGAGGGGAGAAAAACTCTTTCTGTGCTACCTGCCTTATCGGCAACTTTACTTATGCTACTTTAACCCAATGCTGGTGTTTTGTCTATTTTTGCTAATTTATACGGTGTTGATTTAAAAAAGTTTTGTGTTTTAACCTGGAAAAATGAATTATTTTGGTTTTTCTAATCGAGACCTCTGAAAAATGGGTATTATCGTGTACTTAGAGCTTGTATCAAGACTTCCGGTCGCCCTCTGTCATTCCCGCAAAAGCGGAAATCCAAATTGTCTTAATTAGAGGCATTTTTAGGTTTTGTTACAGACTATTAGTTTCGGTTTTTTGCCTAAGAATTGCAGCTTATTTTGCAACTGTCGGAGTTATTCAGAGGTCTCAGTCGAGACTCATGGGCTCGTGGGCTCGGGTATGTCTGCGGTAAATCGTAATTCCTTTGCAACCAAGCTGATACGCCAATTTGTAGGCCTTGTCGACATCATCTATGGGGCAGTTTTCGGTGAAATTGATGGTCTTGCTGACCGCCGCGTCGCAGTGCTGCTGAAAGGCAGCCTGCATTCGGATGTGCCATTCGGGGGCGATGTCATAGGCGGATTTGAAAATTTTTCGGACTTTTTCGGGGATTTCGGGGATTTTTTGGATACTGCCGGTTTTTAGTATCTGAGTCTGGAGTTTTTCGCTGTAAAAGCCACCTTTTTGTGCAGTTTTTTCGAAAATTGGGTTGGTTTGGAGCATTTTCGAGCCGTCTAATATGTGGCGCCAGAAGACGAGGGAATAGGCGGGCTCGATACCGCAGGAACAGTCTGCGATTATGCTTATTGTTCCGGTTGGGGCGATGCAGGTGATTGCAGCATTGCGGACTTTTTTGTTTCTTTCGGTTCGCCAAATGCTGTGGTTCCAGTTGGGGAAGGGGCCTCGCAGGTTTGCAAGTGCTGCGCTGGCCTGGTGGGCGGATTCGTTGATGAATTTCATAAGCTCGGCTGCGAATTTGACGGCCTGTTTCGAATCATAGGCTATGCCGAGCGAGAAAAGACAATCGGCAAAGCCCATAACGCCGAGACCAATTTTTCGATTTGCCTGTGCTATTCGGGTGGTTTCCGTAACCGGATAGTTGGCCGCATCGATGATGTTGTCCAAGAATCTTACCGCCAACTGCACGGTCTGGCGCAGAGCAGGCCAGTCCATGTCTTTTTTGGTGACGAATTTCGTCAGGTTGATGCTTCCGAGAGTGCAGGCCTCGTAGTCGAGCAGGGGCTGTTCGCCGCAGGGGTTGGTTGCTTCGATTCGGCCGAGAGAAGGTGTTGGGTTGTCGCGGTTGATTCTGTCGATGAAGGCGACGCCCGGCTCACCGGTCGTATGGGCGCAGGTGATAATCTCATT
>CAZUTR010000128.1:0-7172 GCA_964623545.1 uncultured Pirellulales bacterium
GATCTTCATGATGAAGTAGAGGGTAACGGATGGATAGAGCCTTATTGCAATCAGGTCGCAGGAGAAGCGTTGGTTCCGTCACAAAACCTTATGTCAAATAGTATTGTACGAGAAAATAAATCAAAAACATGGACTGATGATCAATTATCAGAGTTAAGCAGAAGATACGTTGTTAGCAATGAAGTAATTCTAAGGCGGTTATTATTCATCGGAAAAACAACAGAAGCTTTCTATCAAAAGATGAGGAAAAGCTTCATACCTCCTCCTCAGCCAAGTGGATTTATGCAATATTTTCGTAGAGTATTAAGAGATAATGGTCATGCTTATTCAAGATTAGTATTAGATGCGTACAAGTCTGAATATATCTCCAGCTTGGATGTCTCAAGATTGTTTGGCGGAGTAAAATTAAAACACATTTATAATATTGAATATGTTCTATAAAAATGAGCGATATCGTATACACAATTGATGCCAGCGCACTAATGGATGGATGGAGTCGTTATTATCCACCCGATATCTTACCTTCTCTATGGGAAAGTATAGAACAGACTATTAAAAGCAATAGGCTTATTTCACCCGTTGAAGTTAAACTTGAGTTAGAAAGAAAGGATGATGATTTACACGAATGGATTTCGAATCGGGATTCAATGTTTCGTGAAGTTACTGATGGAATCCAAGAAAGAATTGCGTCGATAGTTAATCAATTCCCCAATTTTATACCTGATAGGAGTCCAGATGGTATATGGGCTGATCCATATGTAATTGCTTTAGCTGGTGAGACAAATTCTATAGTAGTGACAGGTGAAAAGAAGGCACCATCGAATGCGCGAAAGTTGAAAATCCCTAATATATGTGATTTCCTTAACATTGAATGGATAGCATTACTAGAAATGATTAGACGTGAGCAATGGAAATTCTAGCCTTATTGTTTGCGGTCCTATCTATGTGTCATTTTCTAAATCTGTTCCCGTCCGTGATCCGGAAAGTTTAAATAAGCGAATTCGCCGTGATATTTCTTTGCGGCGTGGTCGTATGCCTTTGCGGCCTCGATTTGGGTTTTATAGCAGCCGAGATAGCGGTTTTTGCCATCGATATAGATTCGCGACATCCACTTTTTGTCTGATTGCGACCAGGATACGCCCTTGTAGATTGATGTGCTTTTTCTGTTCGGTTTACGCTTGTTGTACGCATTTTGAGTCGGGGTCGCCGGGCGAATGTTTGCCTTTCGATTATCCAGCGTATTTTGATTGGCATGGTCTGCGACCATGCCATTCGGCACATTTATTACCTCGCGGTGCATGAATACGTTTAGGCCGTTTCTTTTTATTCCGTACTGTTTTCTAACTGCGTACCAGTTTTTTCTGCCCTCGGTTGCATGCCATTTGAATCTGCTCAGCGGGTAGTAGTCATCCGGGTCAACGATGGCGAATTTGCCTTTTGTCAGCGGGATGCGGCGAAAGGCGTAGCCGTAACGCAGGGAACGGTATAAAAGGACCGGAATCGCTAAAAAATAGTCCAGCCAGTCAGGAATTTTGAGCTTGACGGTGTACTCGATAGTGCAAACCCAAAGAAGAAGATTAAATATTAAAA
The DNA here is from genome assembly GCA_964623545.1 of uncultured Pirellulales bacterium. Lineage (GTDB taxonomy): Bacteria > Planctomycetota > Phycisphaerae > Sedimentisphaerales > Anaerobacaceae > CAZUTR01. The sequence goes on from CAZUTR010000128.1 coordinate 1,591, forward strand.
ATCAAAATGCAAAATTGAGGAAGCGGCTGCGCCGCAATATCCTATATATAGGGGACGAGATAAAAAAACGTCCCCTCATAATAGGATGGACTTGCGCATTTGGTCGAAAAATGAGGGATTTTTTAGGGTAGTGAAATCGCTAAGTGCTTTTATTAAGAGAGGATAAAATTTTTTAAAAAATTCGATTTTAGGTGCTTACCCCCCTGCGCATTTGGTCGAAAAACGACCAAATTTTTATCTATTTTAACGAAAAACTAACCACTAAATCACCCCCCGGAGTTTATCCCGCATCTACTTCCCTTATTTTTTAAGAAGTAGGTGAGGGGCATTTGGTCGATTTTTTGCGAAATTCTTCCCTATTTTAACAGCCACAGAGGACACAGAGATATAATAAAAATAGTACCAGCTTCGCTGGTTCAACTGGCGAGATACGATTCACCAATTACCAATCACCATATTGCTTAGGTGCCGTGATGGTGAAAAAAAGACGCGGATAAATAAAATGTTTGCAGATTTCCTCTCGAGAATTGGCAGATAACGACTTGTACGGTTGTAGTGAGGTTGTAGGTTCGGCGAGGTAGTTTATGTGGATGGAGGATTAAAAAAAGTTAACATTTGAATCAGTTGTCTGCCCGCATGGGATTGCATGAATATTTCTCTTAACCAAATGTCTCAAACTGTGCCACTTCCGTTGACGCCAGACACCTCACCGATACCGATACAATTTAATTCGTAGAATATCGTATCGTTCCCCCGACAGCCGCAAATGCCTGCCTTGGTGACTCTGGTCACCGTTGAGCCAAAGGTCTATAAGCCATTTACCCTTATCGAAATGACCCTGCTGAATCCAGCCGATGCCAGCCGTCAGGGGCGGCTCACCAGGCGCGGTTGGCTCAAACGTAATCACCTGCCTTTTACCCGCAATCACATACTCATCAGGCCCCGTCGATATGATAATGCTTCCCCCCATCATCCCCTTTGTTACCTCTTGTCCCCATCCCGCGTCTAATTTTATATTGAGCTTGTAATCGCTCAAAATCACCTGCTGCGATGCGTTATTAAAATCTACCAGCACCCCCGTCATCGTTCCCTTGCCCTGGTGTTCCAGAACCAATGGCGACAATTGCCTAAGCACGTCATACCCCTTCGCAAGTTCGCCATCCACCTGCGTCATACCCTCAATCGCGAACGGCGAAAACCCCATCGCGTTGCACTTGCCAATCGCGTAAAAAGCGTTGGCTGGATTCTCAGAACCTCTGCCCGTCTCAGGAATGAAAACCGGATTCCCCGACCGGTCGTATTTTGTAACCCACTCGACAAAATTCGGAAAATATACGTCCGGCGAGAGAAAATCAATCTGCGGTGCGCCCGCCCGCCATACGTCCATCAAATGCGGCAACGGCCCTGCGCTTGGGTATTGCCCCGGCTTATAACCGGGCCTTATCAGCGCCGCGTTCACGAACATCGGCAAAGCGTATTCCGCCTTGCCCGCTGCCGCGACCTGCCCTGTATATCTCGCATAGTGCCACGCCATAAAAATCTCTTCCGTCCCCAGCCCCTTGCCGAAAACATCTTCCCACGTCCCCGCCGTCTTAAAACCGCCCGCCTTCCAAACCTCGTTAAATTCCGGTATCAGCGTCTCCTTGTGCGCGACTAAATAATCTATCAGCTCTTTCGGGACGTCTTTGCCGAATTTCTCATCAGCTGCCGCCCCATACTCTCTCGCGTTCGGTATCATTCCCACTTCGTTTTCAACCTGCACCATAATCACTGTCTGGTCCTTGTCGATTTTGCGAATATGCCTCATCAGTGCCGCAAACGCCCGCTTATCCGCGTTAAGATTCTCATCACTGAAAACAGACAGCATTTCCTGTGCATGTCCCTCCGCGTTCCTCGCCCTCGGGAACCGCTCGTAGTTGGCCTTAACCCAGTATGGCACATAGCACGACATACTGTTCTTCCAACTTCCGAACCATAATAGAACCAGCCGTAAATCGTTTCGCCTCGCGTCGCGAATCAACCCGTCCACAAGCGTCCAGTCGAATTTACCCTCCGCTGGCTCAATTAAATCCCAATACACCGGTATCAGCACCGTATTCAAATTACATTTCGCTAACTTAGGCCAAATCAGCTTCATATACTCAACGCTCGACGCCGAGGAATTACCCAACTCCCCTGCAATCATTAGAAATGGCTTTCCCTCCACAATTAATTGCGTCGCGTTTCCCTGCTTTCTCAAATACGGCGTTTCCTCCGCCTTAACCGCAACATCGCCAAAAACCGTTACTAATACGACCGCCAATAACCCCTTCTTTAATCGATTTATATTCATAAGCGTCTCCTGATCAGCCAAATAATACCCTCCACGCCTTGCCATGTCAATTCCCCATATTGAGTCCAGGCGGACTGGCGCCGTGGCGAAATGATAATCAATAGGTTATATAATCCTTAATCAATCGAAGCTTTTATTCGTCTGGTTCGACGCCAATTGAGGCGACGTAAATATCGCCGGTATATTGTGTCGGAGCGGCGATTGTAAAGCCCTTTTTGACCGCGACGAAGGTTACGGTGCAGCACGCCCTTACAGCCGTGCCGAGCGGTTTTCCACTGTCACAATCCAGGCCGCTCGGAATATCCACAGCGAAAACCGGGCAGTCCAGAGCGTTAATACTTTCTATTAGCTGTATGTACTCATCCCTGAGCCAGCCGCTCAATCCCGTCCCGAAAATTGCATCGACGACCATGTCGGCACCGGCCGCAAATTCTTTTACCTTTTCGCTGAGCCCGCCCTGCTTTAGAGCAAGCTGTTCAATCGTTTGGCCCATTTGTTCGAGGATATTCAAATTAGTTTTCGCATCGCCTTTGATTTTTTCTTTGTCGCCGCATATAACCACCCCTACCTCGAAACCGCTGTTCAATAAGTGCCTTGCAATTACATATCCATCTCCGCCGTTATTTCCCGTCCCGCAGAATATGCAGACCTTCGGCTTTTCTACTTTAACGAGTTTTTCCTGAATCAGCTCCGCACAGCTTCGCCCTGCGTTTTCCATCAGCACAACACCCTGTATGCCAAGCTCGTTTATCGCATAGGCATCGAACGCCCGAACCTCGTCCCTGCTCATCACTTTACATTTATCGCCAGGAGTAAATTTGTTCATAATGACCGATTATACCTGCCCAGACAAAGCTGTCAATTGACGCTGATTGGCAAAAAGGATATAATCTTGAACATAATCTGAACTTTTAAATATATAATTATGAAATAAATAAATGAAAATTTTACTTACAAATGATGATGGCATTTTCGCTCCCGGCTTAGCGGCGATTTACAAAGAGCTTGTCAAGCTCGGCTCGGTCACGGTCGTCGCGCCTGCCGACAGTCGTTCCGGCGCGAGCCACAGTGTAACTTTCAAAACACCCCTTGTATGTAATAAGGTTGATATTGACGGTCGATTCACCGGCTACAGTATCGAGGGCTCCCCCGCCGACTGCGTCAAGCTGGCTGTAATGCAGCTCCATGACGGCCCGATAGACCTTCTCGTTGCGGGCCTGAACAACGGCGCCAACGCGGGGATAAACATTTATTACTCCGGCACCGTCGCCGCCGCTATGGAAGGAACTCTCTTGGGAATTCCGTCCGTTGCGATGAGTCTTGCCAACGAAGAAGATATGGATTACGAAAAGGCCGCAAAATATTGTTTCCAAATCCTCGAACAATTGATGCCGGTAGAGAAGGGAAGTGTAATGAATATCAACATTCCGCTGCTCTCACAGGGCGAGCCGAAAGGCATAAAAGTCGTTCCCCAGTCGAATAGGGGATTCGATGAATATTACATCCCGCAAAAAAACGAGGATGGCCAGACCGTATTCCAGTTGGCCGGCGGCCCGGACCTTACCGACAACTCGGCTACCGACACCGCCGCCCTCGTCCGGGGATATATAACTGTAACGGCGCTGGCTCCCGATATGACCGACCATAAAGAGACGCGTCGGCTTGGAAAAATTAAATGGCGCAACAGTTTTTCATAACAATTCCCGATAAGAGAAAGCAGAGCTTATAAGAACAACCTGGTCATCGCGAACTGTATCAGCCGTCTTTCTTCTTGAAGTACATGTTTCAAAAGGGTATAATACTACGTTATAATAACTTAAGATAAACTTGCATGCCCATCTGAAGTGGTCAGAGTAACAATGAAAAAGAAGGCAAAAAATATTAAAAATGAAGGTTTTACATTGATTGAACTACTGGTCGTAATTGCAATCATCGCAATACTAATGGCGATTTTAATGCCGTCTTTGCGCATCGCCAAAGACCATGCCAACGTGGTCCGTTGCCTTAGCAATCTAAGAAATCTCTCCGCAGCATGGCTAATGTTTCAGGACACATACGACGGCGAATTGGTAAACAGCAATGTGCCAAGCGACGTTGGTGGAAAGTCAACTGATTATGATAAAACATATTGGGTGGAACCTCCACAGGATGATGACAAGCTGACTGTAGCAGATTATGATGCAACTGTCCAACACGAGTGGAACGGGATAAAGGCAGGAGCGTTGTTTACTTACGTTAAGAACGTGGATACGTATCGCTGCCCGGGAGACAGGAGAAAGGCAGGTCAGTATCTGGCCCGACCCTGGCGGAGCTATTCCATTACCGGCAATTTAAACGGGGAAGAAAATCCCGACCCGCCGCAAACTTCCGGTACTACCGGAAAAGGAATCAAAAAATATATCGAGATAAGAAAACCCTATGAAACTTATGTTTTTATCGAGGAAACCGAAGGTAGAAGATTCAATAAAGGCTCCTGGATACTTGACTACAATAAACATACCTGGATAGACCCTTTGGCAATCCTGCATAACGATCAAAGCTGTTTGAGCTTTGCAGATGGGCATGCGGAAAAGCACAAATGGCTGGACGAACGCACGATAGAGATGTGTGAAAAACAGTTACAAATGGAAGATCATAGAGTTCCGCCCAGTGTTGACTACGAGTATATGTGGGAACGTTATATACTAAGAGCTAAAAAATATGAACCTTAAGAAGCCGAGTTAGAAACCCAGGGTGGCGCAAATACTCTGAGCAAATGTGGAACTTTTTCGAACAACCGTGGACATTAATTATTTTATCAGCAGTCCTTTTGCTTGTCATGCTGATGCTCGGCGGCTTTAGACGGAATTGGTGGAAATTGGGTCTTCCAGTCCTTCTGGCTATCTTTGCCGTCGGATTAGACCTTCTCGTTGAAACAGATTCAGAGAAAATAAAAACACTTCTTCGCACAGCCGTAAAGGCCGTCGAAAAGGAAAACCCCGACGCAATTGAGCCGCTGGTCTCGGACGACTATTCCGATTCATATCACAATAGTAAAAGGCAATTGATGTCTCACTGCAGAGTACGGCTGTCCAAACCGCTTGTCCAAAAAAACATTGCAACAATCCTCGAAAAACGAATTCATTCCTCACAAGCAACCATTACGTTTTCCGTACGAATCTTTTTTGACAAAAACAGTGACGTATATCAAAACTACAAACCAATAATCTTTACCAAAGCAGAGTTAAACCTGACAAAAGGGCCGGACAAC
>CAZUTR010000129.1:0-7138 GCA_964623545.1 uncultured Pirellulales bacterium
AACTCTTTGTTTACTAATGTGTATACTTCCCAGTCCGCCTCCTGCAGGGCATTGAAAGCAGCTTTGTGATATTCATCGCAGGATAGTAATCTTTGGCGCTCTTTCGTTATTAGCTCATATACCTTCTTGTCCGCTTTTTTCAAAGTACTGAGTTTGCTGACGTGTGATTTTCCGCCGTTATTTTTATCTGAAAACATTTCCAAAACCTTCAAATCCCTTCTCCAGTTACAAGAAAGTCTGCGTGTTATCTTACTACTGTCTTTTATACACTTTTTTTATCGTTTAGCCAAAGAAAGCTCTGACAAAATCGTTAAAAGTCACATACAGGAAAAGTGCTCCTACAAGTGTCCAGCCGGCGTAAGCCATGATTCCCTGAGTAGTTTCGCTCAAGGCCGAGCCCTTAATTTTCTCGACCAGCAAAAGCACAATCAGGCCGCCGTCAAGGGGGGGCAAGGGTAGAAAGTTGAACACAGCAATGCAGGCACTGATAAGACCGAGAAGGTAAGCATAGTAAATCAACGGCTGCTCAGCAACAACTCGATAGCTTAATGTAATGATACCAACCGGCCCTATAAGGTTTTTCGGGCTTATCAAGCCGCTGACCAACTGCTTGACAGTCAGATATGTCTGAACAATAAACATAACGGTCTTCTTGTATCCTATCTTCACTGCTTCAACCGGACCGTCGGCCTTATAGAGCTTTGTTAACTCTTCAAACGGGACAAACTCGGCAAAAGCAGATTTGACAGTGACAAAATCTTTGGAGCTCTCTACATTCAGCGCAATGCTGCCGGCCTTTTTGTCATTGAGACGATAATCAATCGTTATACGCTTACCTTCATTTTGACGGATGTGCTCGATTATATCATAAAAGTTTGAAACTGTTTTGCCGTCGAGAGCCGTTATTGTAGCGCCTCGAGGAATGGCCAACGCCGGCGGTCCTGTATCGGTATCAATCGTTTTTGCAACTACCGGGTGTTCAGAATCGAGAACGATGACAATACCGATTTCAACCCAGTCAAGGTCTTTCCTGCGTTTAGGCATTACGGAAACTGTAAGATGTTTTTCAACTCCGTTTGGTTCTTTGCGAAGGACTTTCAGGAGGAGATTTTTATTCTCGTATTCTTCAACGATGTTACGCATTTCCTTATAAGTTGGATTCTCAACACCGCCTGCCGAGAGAATGATATCACCTTCCTTAAGTTCTTGCTGGGTATCAAGGGACCTTTTCTTTACGCCGATTCGATTAAGTAAAGACCATAGCAATGACGTTAGCCCTTCTTTTATGGAAGAATGTCTTGCTACGACAGCTTTAATCCTCAGGCGAGGTACCATTGAGTAAATATGGTAGAGCTCAGATTCGAATTTCACGTTGTAGGTTTCTGCAAATTTTAAACCCATCTGAATCTGCGATTCAACCAGTTCGACCTTTCCGGTTTTTTCGCGGCGTTCAGCCAGGACGGCTACTTGTTGTACAAGGGCATTCTGGACAATCTGCTCCAGCTCCCAGTAGGCCTGTACATCGATGCCGTTGATGGATTTTATTATATCGCCCGGCATCAGGCCTGTTGTCTCAACTAATGCATTGACGTCAGAGACCCGGGCAATATTTAAGCTCATCGGCCTTAAGATTCCAAAACCCTTAAGTGGCTCGCCAAGCATCTGCTTGGCGACAATTGAATAGTCCTCTATCGAGCCGTTTTCATGCCTTACCTGCATTTCAACCGGCTGATTTGCGTTAGACAAGGCCCCAGGCATCGCTATATTGAAAAAGTCGAGATATTCCCTTTCACCGTCAATCTCAATTATCTCGTCACCGGCCTTTAGTCCAGCAAGCTCTGCGGGCGAGCCGGGAATAATCCCACCGACTACAGCAGGCTTCAGATTTATCCCGATAAGAAAAACAATCATGAAAATTGCGACAGCGCTAAGAGCGTTGAAGAAAACTCCGGCTGTTATAACCATCGCTCTAATACCTGCCGGTTTATTTGCAAATGAACGCGGGTCGTCAATCGCCTTAACCGGCCCGATGTCGTCCTGGCCTAACATCTTGACAAAACCACCGAACGGAATAAGGCCGATGCGATATTCGGTCTCACCTGATTTACCTTTTTTCCCTACAGTAAAGCTGAGAAGGTCATCTCTTGAGTCCTCGCCCTTTTTACGGAAGAAATTTGGAAGTAGTCGAAACTTAAAACCAGACTCTGTTCTCTGAACACTGGCCAAAGTAGGAGGCATGAAAATTGAAAAGGCCTCGACTTTTATCCCGGCCAACTTGGCGGAAATGAAATGCCCAAACTCATGGACAAGAACCACCGCCCCAAAGCCAAGCAGGACTACGAGAGCATTGCCGAAAAAATTGACGTTTCGAACAACTATATAAATAATTAAAGCAACGACAACTGCCAATACCAATAGTCGAAGTTTTTTTGTCAATGAATATTTTGCTTTAGACATTCAGAAACCTCTTTCCTCGCCCAGGCGTCGGCCTCAAGAAGCTCTTCGAGGGAAACATCTGTTTTAATACTATGTTTGTTCAAACAATGTTCAATAAACGTAATAATATCGACAAATTTAATCCTTTCGGCCAAAAACAGCTCTACCGCCGCCTCATTAGCTGCATTGAACACAGCCGCGGCAGTGCCTCCGGCACGCGCAACCTCGAAACCAAATGACAGTGAACGGAACACCGCAGGATTTGGTTTTTCAAATGTAAGTGTGCCGATTTCTTCGAGCTGCAGATGCTTTGCAATACCTGCCACACGCGCTGGATAAGTCAGTGCATATTGAATCGGAAGGCACATATCTGGTATGCCGAGCTGAGCTATCACAGAGCCGTCCACAAATTCTACGAGCGAATGAACTATTGACTCCGGGTGTACCAGAACTTCTATTTTATCAACAGGAATATCGAACAGCCAGCGAGCTTCGATAATCTCCAGCGCTTTGTTCATCATCGTTGCCGAATCAATTGTGATTTTAGGTCCCATATCCCATACAGGATGAGATAGTGCCTGCCCCAATGTCACTTTTTTTATGTCACCGGCCCGGGCTCCTCTGAACGGTCCACCGGATGTGGTCAGGATGATTTTGCTGACTTCCTCCTGGGCACCTGCCTGCATAGCCTGGAAAATCGCCGAGTGTTCGCTGTCGATTGGTAGTAACTGCGCTGAGGTCTTTCTGGCTATTTTGGTCAGCAGCTCGCCGGCGATAACTAGTGGCTCTTTGTTTGCAATGGCGATTCTTTTGCCCTTTTGCGCAGCGGTAAGAATCGCACTTAACCCTGCGGCTCCGACAATTGCAGTAAGGACAATATCGATTTCCTCAAACTCTGCAATCTCTACGAGACTATCCGGACCTGCTAAAATCTTAATGTCAAGGTCGCCAGCCAATTCGCAAAGCTGCTTATAAAAATCAGGATTTGTGATAGCGACAAATTTCGGCTTATACCGCTTTGCCTGTTCAGCTAAAAGCTTTACGCTGCTGTGGGCAGTCAGCGCAACAATCTCGTATCGCTCCGGGAGTTTTGCGGTTCCTGTAGCTAACTCTTTTTTTGGCGGTGAATTAAGTGCATCGACCACCCTAAGCGCATTTTTGCCCACCGAACCCGTCGAACCCAAAATAGCAATGCGTTTGACCATAAGTTTTGACGCCTCAAAATCTAAAGAACAAGCTACCATTATAACGACTTGGCAGGAAAAAAACACCCCCTCCCTGGATTACAATCCCTATTCTACATACAAATGATTTTAACATGTTTGATGAACTTTACAAGTCACCAGTAAATTACCCGAAGTGGCCAGGAAAAATACTGAAATAACGTTTTTTTGAAAAGTTGCTTTTAAGGCCCTTGCCTTTTCAATCGATAGTAATAATGCCTGAACTTTGTAGATAACGCACATTATGGGGTGTAGGCCATAGGGCCTACAAGGAGACCGTATAATGCGGATTAAATATGTTGTTTCAACGATGGTATTCTGGGGGCGTGAGAACCGCCTTTCTTTAGAGCAGGAGTGCCAGCTGCTTGTGTCACTGGGCTTTGGCATTGAGCTATGGCCCAATACAGGAGGTCTTAATGAGTGTCGCTACGACAGGCGTAACTGGCCTAGACTTGCCGCCGCCACTGAGGGAATGCTGGTTTCAATGCGTTCCCGAAACGATAATCCTACCTTGGAGCAGTGGGATGAGCAACTCGAATGTGCTAAATTGCTTAACGCCAGCATCGTGGCTGACTTGCAGAGCTTGGGTATTTCGAACGGCCCGGAGGTTAGCGGCTGGGATTTTATCACTGAAGTGGTCAAACTCGCAGAGCTCAAGAATGTCAAGTTGTGTGTAGAAACTGGTAAGTTACCTATACTTTTGCAGATAACTGATAAGTACCCCTCCATTTTTTGCTGCCTTGATACAGGTTCTGCGAATCTGGACAACGAGTTCGGCTTCAAACAGTATGTGGATGATTTGGCACCAAGGGTGGCACACCTGCATCTGACTGATAACTACGGACAAACAGATGACCATGAGCCGCCGGGCGTTCGAGGTGGTATCTCACGGGAGAACTGGGACTATTTGTTGAACAACCTTTGCAAGTATGATAACGATGTAGTTGGTGTACTTGAAATGTCCCCGTGTATGCCGGTTGTAATGATACGCCAGGCCAGCGAGTTTTTATTTGATGAGCTCAAATGGCCCAACCGTCCAAAGAACGACCTCATCAAAAGAGTATAATCTATAAAGCCGCCTGTGGCCATAAAATTCAGACCTTGATAGACTTGATTTCAAAGTTGCCGATTATACCGCATTTCTCACCAACCGCAAAACTCGCGGAGAGCGCCGAGAAAACAAAATTATATTACTTTTATTTCGTTTATAGTTCGTTCGTAAGTGTTTATATAGCGAAAAGTCTTTATGCTTTCTATGTATTCGTTGGTTAATCTTATTTCATTAATGATACATTAACTCCAAAAAGCCAAAAATACAGGAATGATTTTGAATTGACTTTTAGCCGCGGTTTTAGCTACCACCGCTTCGTGTCACGGATAAACACAAAAGACAACAAACAACATCGTTGTGATTAGCCAAAATTTATCCTCAACTCCGATTGTGAAGAAGGAAGCTAGTATTCAGCCCCTCGATACGAATCATCATTGCGAGATTAGCGAAACAATCCCTATTCTCAATCGCAAATCGTCAATCGAAATTCTAAAATTTTTATGCCCTTCGTTTTCTCAAAAGTACCAAACCACCCAATCCAAGCAGTAAAACCGTACCCGGCTCGGGAATCACGTATAAGATCTCGTTGGCGATCAGGTGCACACTAGTAGGAGGATTTAGCTGGTCGAATAGAAAGCCGTTGTAGAGGGTTCGCCCGTTGTTTCCGAGCACAATCGCTGCTTCGCCACTGATGGGTGATGTCGTGAATCCGGCAAGAGCCTGTGCATCGGAGAGAGGCACTAACGCGAGTGCATCACCATCGTCGGACCAGCTAAGGTTGTCCCAGCTAGTCAGGTCGGCTACTGGATTCGGTGTATTAAAAATGGGGTGACCCACATCCCATCGGTAGACATTCTTAGGCGATTTAAAACTATAGTTTACGCTGACATCAAAAGCAGCCGCAAGGCTTGGTTCTGTTTGCAGCGTCCAGAAAGACATGATTACCCTCCCGCCACTGCTTATGTAATTGATGAGTGGCGTCCAACTAGGAGGTCTAGTGCTTGGACAGTCAACAATAACCATGTCCCAATTCGACCCCTCAAGTAGGGAGTTAAACGTAGAGCTGCTTCCAATCGTGTACGCCAGTGAGAGGCTTTCCAATGCAGCTTGGGCGTGGTGTCTCCGGGTGTTATTGTCATAAAGAAGAATCTGTGCTGCTTTTGTCTGTTCTACAATACTAACCAGTACTACAGTAACCATTAATATTTCCAGTGTCGTTTTTGCAGTTTTGCAAGCTTCCAAAGTCTTCATTTTTCACTCTTCCTTTTCAATTGACCCGCCGTTGGCGGATTGCCGGTTTTTATTTGTCTAGGCTAGGACCGACCCAGCCAAAAAACCTGTTTCTTTTACCTTTGTTATTATTTTTCCTCTGAGTTCTTAGCGTTCTCTGCAGTTCACTATTCTGTGTTTTCTCACCAGCGCCAAACCACCAATTCCAAGCAGCAAAACCGTACACGGCTCGGGAATGGCAATAATGGCTGGCCTGTCATAAGTGTCGACTGCCAAAACTTCAAAACCAGCAGCCTCAGCATTGGCAAAGTATGTGTGTACACTGCAACTCCATCGACTAAGTCCAGCGTTGGTTAATCCGGCCATCACCGGATGTGAAGGAGCAGTGATTGTCACGACCTCGGTGCACACATTTGTACTACCACTGTGACCAATCTGGTTTGCAAAGGGCACCCACGACCAAGAATTGCCAGCAAAAACCTCCGGCTCAACAACCAAGCCGCCGCCGGCGTTAACATAACTCTGAATCTTTGACGCCGCAGCCACGTAATTAGCTATCTCGGCCTGACTGGTTGTGGGTCCGAAATACAGAACATCGTAAACACTCAGGTCAATCGTCGTCAGATTGCTGGAGTTCAGTAGCGTCATACTGGTGAATCCTGCAGCATTCAACAAAGTTGTAAGGCACTTTCCAAAGCCGGAGCCTTCTTCCAGATACCCGATTACAGGATCTGTGCTACCACCGGCCCAACGGGTCATGTTCGCCACCAGTACTCCCGCTTCAGGCTCATCAGAGCAATGCGACGTGCTGCTGGGGTCTAAGCCACAGTAAACCACCCGATTGGCTTGTGCCGTAGGGCTGCTTAACGCCAGTACTACTACTATTGCCACCAGTGTTGTGGCACTTGTTGTGAGCAGAAACATTGAATTTTGTGATTTTTTGCAAATCATTTTGTTTTCCTATTCATTTGGCAGCGTTTTGGCTGCCGGTTCTTAATTTGTCTCGGCCGGGACTACTTCAGCCAAAGAACGAACCTATTTCTCCTACCTATTTTATTATTTTTTTCTCAGCGTTCTATGCGGCGCACTATTCTGCGTTTTCTTAGCGCTGCCAGACCACCCAATCCAACCAGTAAAACCGTCCCCGGCTCAGGGATAGTAATACTCAGAACGGGCAAATAGCCGCTTTCTGTAAACC
>CAZUTR010000130.1:0-6750 GCA_964623545.1 uncultured Pirellulales bacterium
AAAATGAGAAAATCTCACTAGGCCTGAAACAGAAAACAAGCAGCCCCTGGGAAAATGTCGAACAAACATATCCAATCGGGGCGAGGGTAAAAGGCAAGGTCGTAAATGTGATGAACTATGGCGTGTTTGTACGGCTTGAGGACGGCATTGAAGGCCTCGTGCACATCAGTGAGATGAGCTGGACAAAACGCCTAAATCATCCCAACGAGATACTAAACCTCAGCGACGAGATTGAAGTTGTCGTGTTGAGTGTAAACAAGGAAAAACAGGAAATCTCGCTGGGACTGAAGCAAACAGAAATGAATCCCTGGGCAATAGCCGCTCAGAAGTACCCGCCTGGAACAATTGTCACCGTCAATGTGCGAGGAGTGACAAATTTCGGTGCTTTTGTTGGGATAGAGGAAGGTATCGATGGAATGATTCATATTTCTGATTTAAGCTGGACAAAGAAATACAACCATCCGAATGAAATCCTGCAGAAGGGCCAAGATGTAAAATGTGTTGTTTTGGACGTCGACCCTGAGAAGAGGCGGGTTTCCCTGGGCATAAAGCAGATGTCCGAAGACCCATGGATTCACGCAATTCCGGAGAAATATATCCCGGGACATATTGTAAAAGGTAAGGTAACAAAACTCACAAACTTCGGTGCTTTTGTTGAGCTCGAGCCGGATTTGGAAGGTCTACTGCACATCTCCGAGCTTGCCGACCACAAAATCAAAAAACCTCAGGATATCGTCAACGTGGGAGATGAAGTTGAGATAAAAATTCTAAAGGTCGATACAGAAGCCAGAAAAATCGGCCTGAGTCTGCGAAGAGCACAATGGGCCGCTGAAGAACAAGCTGCCAAAGCAGGCCAACAACAAGCTCAGGATACCGTTCTGGAATCCGAACCACAACTCGATACGGACAAGGACGCAGCACAAGAAGATTCACCTGACGAAGCAGCGGAAGTAAAAGCCGAAGAACCAAAGGAAGATAAAACTGAGAAATCCGAGGCAGGTGAACCCGTTCAGCAGGACGATAAAGTCATCGAGGATAAATCCGATGAACCCAGAGAAGATAGACCCGAGCAACCCGAAACTGGCGAACCAGCCCGGCAGGAAGATAAAGTCCCCGAAGACAAGCCTAGCGAACCTAAAGAGCCAAAAGCAACAGAACAAGCCCAGACCGATGAAAACAGCGAAGCTAAAGACACAGAAAGTCAGCAAAATGACCAGGAGGATAAGGACAAGACAAATACCGATAACCAATAGTGTACCGCTTCGGACAGCGAACGAAACACAACACTAAATATGATTATCTACACGGGCAATCCGCTCGGTTAAACCTAAGGGCAAATCTGGTCGATACCACAGACAGGGTTATCCCTGTCGGAAACCTATCATTCTGTAAAAACAGAAAAAGTAAGAACAGATTTGCCCATATGGCCGGAGTCAAAAAACTTTTTGGGGTAATTATTTGAAGCAACAAGGTAACAACCCTATCGGCCGGGCGGGAGTTCAATTATAGCGTTCGACGTTACGATAAAAGAATACCTGAAGGAAATCGACGCCTCACCACTTCTGACAGCCGAAGAAGAACACTACTTAGGAAAACTGATTGTTGAAGAAAACGACCCTGGTGCCAGAGACCGGCTCGTGCGGAGCAATCTGCGACTGGTCGTTAATATCGCAAAAAAGTATGCAAACCGAGGAATGAGTTTCGGTGACCTGATTGAGGAGGGCAACCTTGGACTTATAAGAGCAGTCGATTATTTTGACCCCGACCGTGGTACTCGTTTTAGTACTTACGCCGCGTGGTGGATAAAACAAAGCATCAAGCGTGCACTTCTGTGGAACACTCGACCAATACACATTCCCACTTATATGGTTTCGTTGATAAATCAGTGGCGCCACACGGCGGCGGAAGTGGGACTTAGACTAAACAGGGCACCGACCATTGAGGAAATGGCCGAAATTATGCGACTGCCGCTGCGTAAAGCAAAAATCATACACGGTATTGTCAAAGCGCTCAGCTCTGTCAGGGACACTTCTTACGGAGATGGTGCGGATGAAAGCCAAGAGATCGAGGCGGGTCTGGAGGATAAAAACGGAGATAAGCCCGAAGATACTCTGGTCGCTAACGAAGAAAAAATGAAGATTCTGAAACTGCTGAATGAAATCGACCCTAAGGAAGCCAATATCCTGAGAATGCATTACGGTCTGGACGGACGAAAACCGTTAACGCTAAAGGAAATCGGCCAGAAACTTGGGTTGACACGAGAAAGAATCCGCCAGATTCAGCGTGAGGCACTGACCAAACTCTACGAATATATGCACGAAGAGTAGCGTCTGCTTACAAGCCAAAAAACTTGCACTTCTTCAGTAATATGCTAAAAATACAAATTATTAACCTCAGATGGTCTACGTTTGGACTCTTATAATATGTACCGCAGTTAAACAAACCATCGGGTAATACATAATATAAATAAGGAAAAAGGAAAGGTAACAATAATGAAAACGGATAAAATAGATTTGGAAAAATACATTCGCAATATACCGGACTGGCCGAAAAAGGGAGTCCTATTTCGTGATATTACGCCTTTGCTGGCAGAACCCGGGGCATTTGATGCAGCCGTGGAAGCTTTATGCGCGGATTTCACAAGCGATGATATTAAGTACGTTGCCGCTGTAGAGGCCAGAGGATTTATTTTTGGCTCTGCGGCCGCCGAAAAACTCAGGGTCGGCTTTGTGCCTATACGCAAAAAAGGCAAGCTGCCGTTCAAAACCGAAAGCATCACATACGACCTGGAATACGGAACCGACACTTTGGAAATGCATATTGATGCCGTAGAAAAGGGGGCAAAAGTCCTGATGGTTGATGACCTGCTTGCGACCGGTGGAACAATGGCCGCGGCCTGCAAGCTTATCGAAAAAACAGGAGGGCAGATTGCCGGTATAGCATTTCTTATCGAGCTTTGCGACCTGGGCGGAATAAAAAAACTGGACGGTTACAAAGTTAAATCCGTTATTTGCTTCGATTAACGTTTTGCGAAATAAAATTAAAAGCGAGAAATAAATGCCAAACCTTACAGTGACAGCTCCATATACAAAAGAGCAAAGCTATAAAATAACAATGGGCACAGACATTCTGAGCACTCCACTGCCCGAAATTGAAACACCACGAAGTTCAAAATTACCCAGGATGTACGTAAGTCACACTTAAAAAGTAAGGACTCAGGATGTCATCCTATAATCCTGAGCCCCCACTCCATAATACGCTAATTCTTACTTGTCTACTTAGTGCCTTTTTCCCAGGAAAACCAAACCGCCAAGGCCAAACAAGATTATGGTCGCCGGCTCAGGAACAACTTCAAAGTAACCGGTCATTGCCACAACATCACCCGGCTGGCCTCCCGGCTCCAACACAAACTTGAACTCGACTCCAATGCTATCAGCAGGTCCACCATAACCGATTGATGGCTCTGGCGGTAACCCTTTACCTGCATGCGGTATATTTGTCGTTCCTTGCGACGTTCTTATCAAGGAATAGTCCCAATAAAAAGGCAGTGCGTGAATCCCGTCAATTATACCATAGTAAAGCGGGCTCGAATCATCGGTCGACAAAGTGCCACCTTGAGAGTCTGTAGTGAAGGAGCCTCCCATATCACCGCCATAAGAGGATTGATTATTGCCAGGTTGAAATAATAGTTCATCCACGGGTATTGTCACTGTAAAGGTAAATAACTGTGGAACACTCAATGTACTGCTCACATTAAAACCCACAATAATATAAGGGTCGGGATCATAAGTAATCGTCCAGTCAGCCTCGAAATAACCATTGCTGAATGAGGATTCAAGATTAAAACTATTATCTCCGTTTACAGTAACATCATCCGATGTATAATTGAATATCCAATTACCATCTTCACCTCCTCCACTCCAGGCAAGTTCAATCTGTGGTACAAACATAGCCTCAGCGACAGAAAAAGGAAATGCAACTAACACACATACGGTAAGGAATGTAAACCTTCTCATCATCTTTACCTCCATAGTTTCTATAAAGTATACACCAGGTTTTTCCGACAGACAAATCTCACCTGCTATTTTTGTTCTAAACGATACAATACTTTTTACTGCTATGAAGATATTAAGACGTTGGACTGATAATAATCCTTAGTTTTCCACATCCTGTCTTGCTATTATCAGTCTGTCATTTTTGTGTAAATCTTTTTCAATTTTAATCCCAGCAAAGTTTTTTCTCTGCTCGAGCAATCGGCAAACCTTTTCACCCTGGTCATAACCAACCTCCAGCATCAAACCGCCATCGCCCTTAAGAAACTTATTTACTTGCCCAGCAATTCTGCGGTATATATCAAGACCATCTTCTCCCGCAAAAAGCGCCTCCTTCGGTTCATAATCCTTTATATTTTTGTCGAGCTTCTCATATTCCGCAGCACTTACATAGGGAGGATTGCAGGTGATTAAATCGAATTTATCCGTATCCAGGTAAGGGATTATCGGGTCAAACAAATCACCTTGTAAAAGCGTGACTCGCTCATTGAGTTTGTGTTTTTCGACATTTTTGGCGGCAACACCCAGAGCTACATCGCTGATATCTGTCGCTATTATATCCGCTTCAGGGAAATTTTTGGCTATCGCAATTGCAATACAACCACAGCCGGTGCACAGGTCGCAAACAAATTGCTTACCTGTTCGCTCGCGTAAAAATTCGATGGCCCGCTCTGTGAGCAATTCCGTTTCCGGCCTGGGTATCATACAGGCAGGGGTAACTGTCATTTTTAGTGAATAAAATTCGGTCATCCCTGTAAGATATGCAATCGGCTCGTGCTGGCCCGCTCTTTTTACAAGACCATGCAGCTCATCCAATTGTTCCTTGCCAACCTGCTTGTCAAAGTCCGTATATAACCTAATACGCTCCAACCCAAGGACATTACTGAGCAGAAGCTCGGCACTGAGCCGAGGTGAATCGATACCCTTATCAGTGAAATACCCTGTAATCCAGTTTAAGAGTTTTTGTATTGTCCAGTCCTGCATGGCCAGATTATAGATGGAGCAGGAAAAAGTGAAAGCCAAAAAGGGCATGGAGGGATACCCAGATAGATTCGACAAGCTCACTACAGGTTGGGTTTGTTTGGCTTTGTTTTTATTGTCATAGTTAATAGTCCATTGTTCATAGTTCATTGTAATAAAAGAGGTTACATTCATTTTGGTGTTCGGCAAATTGGGTTTGTTTTGCATAATTGCTCGCTTTTGGTCGCGCGGTACCCGTCGACAAATTTGTGAGTAGTGAGTGGTTAATTTGTGAGTGGTTAACATTTTCGTATATAGTATCTCGCATCTCGTGAAGCGAGAAGAGTGAAGCGTAAATGCGTAGATGCGTGAATGAGTATTCGCTATAGACCATTGACTAATCCTCAGGATGCCTTGCGGCACGGTTAAATTTGATACCCGCTTTCGCGGGCACAGGCTTGGCTTGGAACTGCTGTTCCTTTTCGTGCGGTTCTCCGCAGCCCCGTTTCAGGGACCTCCCCCAACTATTTGCCACCGCACCTATTTTTTGAAGAAATAGGTGCGGGACCTACCGTGTACTACACGAGTACACGTTGATATTATACCAAAAAATGGCTGTTTTTTCAAGAAAAATTAAAAAAAAAGACACTAAGGAGCAAAGGAACAGAGGCACAGAGATATACCAGAGGCGCGATGCTGGATTCTCGATGTTCGTCAAACAGAAGACAGAATACAGGAGACAGGAGGTAGAGGACACAGGTATTGAGGGTAAATTCGAAATACGAAGCACTAAATACGAAACAAATTCAAATCTTCAAAGTTCTAATGCTCAAAATGAAAGCGGAAATGGGGATTGGGGATTTGGTTACACCTTGAAGGTGTTGTCAGTTTGGTTGAAATTGAGTAGAATTGCGGTTTATGGAACAGGCGGAAAATAAGCATACCAAGCGGCGGTTGGCGGTGAGGAATTGAAAAAATGGTTTTTGATGATTCGTATGTGGAGGTAACTATGAAATGATAGAAAGCGAGAGGTAACCGATGAGCAAAAGAAGCAGGAAATATTACGAGGATTGGAAAAGAAAACACGGAAAATTGAGCGAAAAGCAGAAAGAAATCCCCAAATTGCAGCGATCGAAAGAGCAAAAGACCGGTTTATGTAATCAAACAATATGGTGGTTGGAACAACTACCGATTAATCTTAGACCAGATGAAAATAAGGTGAAAGAATTGGAGAGATTACGCTCCAATGCGATTTTTCACATCCTTCCGGTTCCTAATGATACATTTGCTGCAATAATCTTAAGTTCCCACTGGGCTATGCGTCGAATCCAAGAGAATACTTATAAAATGGCAAAAGAAAAAATGCCCAATAAATCAGAAAAAGAAGTGCTTGAAGCAACATTAAGGAGCCGTATATTTCCGCAAAATCCCTTTGGGCTGAAAATGACAAACGAACAAATCAAAGAGGAAATAAAAAAAATAAACTCTCTGGAAGAGTTGATTAAATATATTGCTGAAATAGAAAAATCAGAGCCTCGTTTTATACACGACATTTTTTGTATTGGTAGAAGGGTCTCAAAGAAAATTGATAAAATACTAAAGAATTAGCTGGTTGATGGCGGTTGGCGGTGAGGAATTGAAAGAGGATAAAGATGGCAAAAGAAGATGATGGGACAAAATTCGAACAGAAGCAGGCCAAGAGTGAACGGAAGTTCAATCAAGAACAGTATGATTTGCT
>CAZUTR010000130.1:6760-7129 GCA_964623545.1 uncultured Pirellulales bacterium
GACAAATCCCGAACAGGAGCCGAATGAAGAACGGCGGTTTATCCAGGAGCAGTATGATTTCCTTAAGAAGTGTACAGAAAAAGGTAAGGAGGGGATAAAGGAATGGAACCAATGGCGGATAGATAATCCAGATGAGGGTGTTCTTTTAGAGAAAGCCTTCCTTAATAAATTTGATTTGAGGTATGCATGGTTAAATAAGGGGAAATTTGTTGATGAAAGTTCTGGCAAGGAATATGAATTTACAGGAGAAGTTATACTCACGGACTCTCAACTGCAAGATGCCATACTTGAGGGAGTCAATCTGCAAGGTGCCAATCTTTGGGGAGCCAATCTGCAAGGTGCTGACCTTTTTGAAGCCAGTCTGAAAAG
>CAZUTR010000131.1:0-7104 GCA_964623545.1 uncultured Pirellulales bacterium
GAGTGATAACCTTAACATGCTGGCTAAGGGTGCAAGAATCAGTTTATTTTCTAATTTTACACTGCCTATATTCATAATTTATGTAAATTGTGTATGGCATAATAAAGAAGCTTGATACGAAAAAAACGCAATTCTGTTCAATCCTACAATCACAGTCTTTTCCGCAGCTTATGCCAAGAATAGATAAGGATGAAACTGAAAGTGCACGCATATTTAAGTGAACCTTTCATGTAGAATGCGGCTGATTCTGCCCAGTTGCTCTCTCAATACAAGTTTTTTGGGGGGTCGAACTCGCCGAGTTAAGGTTCGGAAAAAACCTCGATTTCGTTTTGTTTTTTCGCGACCTGACAACCAGAGCCGCTGGAAATTCTTGTGGGACTCAATGCTTGCCAAATCGGCGGGAGACGATTGATTTTTGTCAGATAATTTAAGCAATCTCTCAATCATTAATTTAAAGTCCTTAAAGAATAAATGGCGAATCTGACCATCAGAACTTCCTAAGTTATGAAGTCCAGGCCCAATGACTCCTCCACTATTCACAACAAAATCGGGCAGAAGCTGTATGCCCTTTTTACTAAGCTCATGCTTTGCACGAGAGGTACAAGGCGCGTTGGCTGCTGGGACAACAACTCTGCATTGAAGACCCTTGGCAACTGCCTCGGTAAGCGAATGAACTCGCGCACAAGGAATATGAATACTCATTGGTAGAGAGAATAACTGCTCTTTAGAAATAAACTGCCAATTTCCATTTTCTTTTACCCAGGAATCATAGGTTTTCTCTGAAGTATTTATGATCTGTTTTACATCAAGACCATCAAGGTTAACCACTGCCCCGATACGTGTTGATGCTCCTATTAATTTGCCTCCCCACCGATTGATTTCTATTGCGAGGTATTTGCCAACGTTACCCAATCCCTCAATTGTAATCTGACAATGTTTCGGTGCGATTTTATAATATTCAGCTGCCGCCAGCAATGAGGAAAAAGTTGACAATGCGGTAAAATAGGCCGAATTACCCCGTAGAGTACCGATTTTTACCCCAGCACCCTGATAAATATCGACGATGTCATTCCAGGAACAGTTCATATCCGTCCATGGACAGTAAATCTTCGACTTGATTAACGGGCCAATATGCTCACCGAATTTTCTTAATGCCATTACTCGCTCAGCGGGAGAGACATCAAAAGGCAATTTAAGTCCGGCTTTTGCACCCCCCAGAGCAACTTCGTGAAAACAGTATTTGTAAGTCATCGCTCTTGCTAACAATTCTACCTCTGCCCGGCTGACATCGGGGTATAATCTAACGCCCCCACAAGAACCACGGGAACCAAATGAATGAATCACAAACCAACCGTGTAAGTCGAATGCAGGGTCTTTGATCTCAGCGACAAACAACGGTGAATCAGGAATTTTAAGCGGAGCCGAAACGCTTGTTGTTCTGTCAATCTCCATTTTTAGTTGTGTTTGCTGATGGTTCCAGAGGTTCAGGTTTAAGAAATACTAACTCAATTATTGTGTAAATATGTGGTATGAGGTGCCATTCTGTCAAGAACTTATTTAAGCGACTTTTGAAGTCAGAGGTAGTTAAATATCATGTATTTACTTTATAGGTTACCAAGGATTGTAGAGTGGAAAAGGTGCTTGACCCTTTGACCACAATTGGTTATGTTACCAGGAAAGCAGAACTAAAAGGTGGATTTTACAATTATGTGGAAAAAGTAGAATGCCTCGAATTCTTTATCTTTCACGTGGGGGATATATCAACGGCAGCCAAAGACAGCTTCTCTATGTTGTCAGCAATCTTGATAGAAATCTTTACGAACCAACCGTTGTATGCCCTAAAGATGGACAATTTGTCGAAAAGCTTATTGACCGCGGTATCAGTTCACATGTTATTCCACTCCGTCCTTGGCGTAAATTTCCTGCCGGGCTCTATCGCTATTCGGATGCCTGGCGACTACTAAAATTCGCGAAAGAGAAAAAATTCGATTTAATACACAGTTCAGACTTATGGCTTAATGGCTATCTGACCTGGGTCACAAAAAGACTAAAGATTCCCTCTGTCCTGCATGTGCGTACGCCGCTGGGTACTCGGGATGTCCAAAAGCACCGCTGCGATAGAGCAACCTCGATTATAGCAATATCTCGACGGATAAAACAAAATCTGCTCCAGGCAGGAGTAACTCCGGAAAAAATAAGCGTTATTGATGACTCAGTAGAACTGGATGCATTTAGATTAGACGGTTTACGCATAAATATTTTGAGACGTGATTTTGCCCCCAAAGGGGAAATTCTGATTGGAATCGTTGGACGAATCGAACCTCTTAAAAATCAGTTAGCTTTTCTCAAAGCGGCTGAACAAGTAAGAAGTGCCACGTCCAAAAGCATCAGTTTCTTCGTTATCGGAGAGATTAGATCACCCCGTTACTTTGAACAGCTCAGGAGATTAGCAAACTCTAACGGATTGAAAAAGTACGTTTTTTTTACGAACAGGCGTGACGACATGCCGCAGGTCATTGCCTCGCTTGACATACTGGTAAGTCTTTCAGGCGGCTCGATTATGTTCGAGGCAATGGCTTGCGGCAAACCTGTCGTCTCGGCAGGATTCAGTTCTAAAAATGAATCGGTACACATTCAGGACGGCAAAACAGGTTTGATTGTAGACTCAAAACAAAGTTCTGAACTGGCCCGCGCTTTGGTCAGACTCATAGAAGCCCCGGAGCTTAGAAGCCGAATTGGCTGTGATGCGAGAAAATGGACTGAGAGTCATTTATCCCATAACAGCATGGTAGCAAAGACGCAACAATTGTACAGACAACTTCTAAAAATTGAATAAATACTTCCCACTTCAGTATATCCAGTCTAATTCCAGTTTGGTAAAATTTAAGCTATGATGTAATCACTAAGGAAAATGAACTGTTTGAAAGAACTCGAGAAAAGCACTCACTACCAATTTTTTTATGTTGATTATAGGATTTAAGAGAAAGGTATTGTTGGTTGTTTGAATGTACAAGGGAAAAAAATGAATAGAAAATCATATATTTTAATTGTGCTGGTGCTCTTAGTAGTGGCAGTGAAATGCTTCGCTCAGAGCTCAATGGTAGTTGCGCCGGGAGCCAAGGTAGAAAAGCTGGCGGATATATTTGGCTTTACCGAAGGCCCGGCGGCAGATGCCAAGGGAAATATTTACTTTACGGACCAGCCGAACGACAAAATTTATAAATGGTCAGTGGACGGGTCCCCATTTCGCGAGGGATTGCGAAATGGGAGCCCCGGCAACCTGTCGGTATTTCTTGAAGCAACCGAAAGAGCTAATGGTCTTTACTTTGATAAGAATGGTAATCTTTGCGCCTGTGCGGACCTTAATGGCAGGCTTATCTCTTTTGACCTCAACGGCAAAATGACTATTTTGGCTGATAATTACAAAAGTAAGAAATTCAACGGCCCTAACGATATGTGGATTGACTCGAAGGGCGGAATTTATTTTACTGACCCGCTTTACCACCGGAAGTACTGGACGAGCGACAGAGTTATCGACCAGGATGGTCAACATGTTTACTATCTAAAGCCGGACGGCAAAGAAGTTATAAGAGTCACCGACGATTTGGTTCAGCCCAATGGTATCATAGGCACTCCGGACGGGAAAAAGCTCTATGTGGCGGATATTAAAGCTGGAAAAACTTTTGTGTACGATATCAATGAAGATGGAACATTATCCAATAAAAAACTTTTTTGCTCAATGGGTTCTGATGGTATGACTATCGATAATAAGGGCAACATTTATCTCACAGGCAAAGGTGTAACTGTTTTTGATTCTGCTGGTGTAAAAATTGACCATATTGATGTGAATGAGCCGTGGACGGCGAATGTATGTTTCGGCGGCAAAGACAATCAAACGCTTTTCATTACAGCTTCGGATTCGCTTTACTCGATTCGTATGCAAACAAAAGGCGTCTCGTCATTTTCAGCACCGACAAAATCCGTAGTAGCCCCAGGTGCTAAGGTCGAGAAACTGGCCGGTGGTTTTAGTTTCACAGAAGGACCAACAGTAGATGTACATGGTAATATCTACTTTACGGATATTTTTAATAATCGAATCCATATCTGGTCGCCAGATGGCAAGCTTTCGACCTTTAGAGAAAACTCCGGTGGTGCCAACGGCCTTTTCTTTGACAAAAATGGCAATTTGTTTATCTGCGAAGGCGGCAGGCGGCAAGTGGTTTCAATCGACCCTCAGGGCAAGACAACAATATTGGCTGACAAATACAATGGCAAACGACTTAACAGGCCCAACGACCTTTGGGTAGACCTAAAAGGTGGTGTTTACTTTTCTGACCCATTTTATGGAAAAGATTATGTCATGGAGCAGGATGGACAGCATGTTTATTATATTACCCCTGACCGTGACAAGATTATCAGGGTGATTGAAGATATGGTTCAGCCTAATGGACTGATAGGAACAGCCGATGGAAAAACTCTTTACGTGGCAGATCCCGGTCGAAGAAAAACATTTGTGTATTCGGTCAATGAAGATGGAACATTAGCGGATAAAAAACTCTTCGTAGCCCGGGGCTCTGACGGTATGACTATAGACAATCAGGGCAATATCTACCTTACTACAAGAGCCGTTTTGGTCTTCAATTCAGCAGGCGAAAGAATTGATATCATAAGACTGCCTGAACAGCCGAGCAATCTCTGCTTCGGCGGAAGCGATAAACAAACGCTTTATATCACAGCAAGAACCTCGATTTATTCACTGAAAATGCAAGTCAAGGGCCTGTAACAGGCATAGATAGAACTGCCAGCTAAATACACATACGCACATCAGCGACGGGCTTACTGGAAAAAAAGTCCTATATTCTTCTTGACATTGTTCTCTAAATACGATATATTTAATCTATATTCAGGGAGGAATAGGAGAAAGCTCATTTTTCCCCTAACCGAGTTTTCCCCACCGAAATAGGAGGTTTTTTAAGGTCCAAAGGCAACGAGGATGTGAATGGAATAGATTGGATAGTGCGCCAACGGACCAAAGCTTTGGACGGACAGACAGATTGTTAACGAAAGCACATTTGTTATGAAAGGAGGGTATGATGAAAGGATTGCTATATTCCCAGCCGCCTTAAGGAAATTATTAAAGTGTAGAAATGAAGTTAAGTATTAAATTTTCGGCTGGAGCGGTCCCAACAGAAATGAATTAAGAACCGGCAGCAAAAATAGCTGCCACTATTAAAAGGAGGAGTATAAAGATGAATGCTTATAGGAAACCACGAAGTTCGATGCTTTTATTCAGAATGCACGCTTCAGTACTCATAGGTGTTTTGATGTTGGCTGGGCTGAGCGAGCCAACTGCTGCCTATGTGGCTGTTAGCCTTGATTCAGGAGGTGGTGGATGGCCAGCCGCCGGCTCAAATCATGGCTGGCAATTCACTGTAAACCAGCCCATTGAGGTGACGCACCTTGGATTATATGACCTCGGTGATAATGGTTTTGTCATTGCACATCCCATCGGCCTCTGGCGGCTAAGCGATGAAATGCTTTTGGCCTCAGGCACAATTAGTGCAGGAACCGTTAATCCTTTGCTGAATCACTTCCGGTACATTGAAATTCCCAGTGTCCCATTAACCGTGGGAGAGGACTATGTCATCGGATATTACTCCGCGTCAGGAAGCACAGATTGGGTGATTACCAGTGCCATCAACGTTCAAGTTGATCCGGCAATCACTTTAGTCGCAGCCCGATGGGGAAATCGGGGTGAATTCAAAATTCCCGCCAATATTACCATTTATGACCGATTTGGTCCCAATTTCCAGTTTGTCCCTGAGCTGGGAACGGTTTTGCTGATTGGCCTGGGTGGTTTGGCATTATTGAGGAAACGTAGGAAGTAGAAAGAGAAATAAATTGAGAATACACAGCACCCCCGTGCTTTCTTGCAAGAATGGGGGCTGACAATTGAAAAGGAGAAGAATGATGAAAGTGTTAAAGGAAACTATCGAAGTTAAGAGAAACCTTTTTAATGGATGGACAACAGAGATAAATCCCATCATCAGAACAGGCACCATGATTATCATTGTGCTCAGTTTACTTGGCTGGGTCGGACGGAGCGATGGCGGCGCGATACTGGTGGACAATTACTATTGGGACTATGTCAAAACAAGAACGGAATTCGCGAAAGCGCTTGAGGCATCAGGCCACACAGTGTCTTACAACGAGTCACCCATTACAGAAAGTGCTCTGGCGGACTTCGATGTCTACGTGCTGTTCTTGCCAGGTGTGATCCATGATCCAACACTAAGTGAAGCTGATATCATCGCCAACTGGGTGGAAGCCGGTCATGGCCTGTGGTTAGGAGCCGGACGCGATAATCTTTATGGCTGGGCAGATAATTGTAATGCCATTTCGTCTCGCTGGGGGGTGACCTACAATAGCGATGACTACACAGGCGTGGTCACCGATATCACCCACGGCCACTTGGTCACGGATGGTGTAAATCCACCCGCTACCCAAGTTGATGCATTCGGGATCTATATGGGATGCTCGTTGTCCCTGACTGACGGGCTTTCCTTGGCTCGATATAGTGGTCACGATGTCATGGCAGCTGTGGAACCGGGTGCCGGAAGAGCCATCTTGATTGGCGATTGCATGGGGTATGGGCCCTTCGATAATGATTATTTGTATGAGTACCATAATCAGACGCTCGCTGTGAATACTGTCAACTACCTTGTTCCCGAGCCGGGGACGGTTTTGCTGGTTGGCTTGGGTGGTCTGGCATTGCTGAAAAAACGCAGGGCGTAAAAATTGATTATTGACTGTTGTGAGATTGCTTAGTCGTCCCGATACTTCGAGACTCCTCGCAATAAAGATTTTGTTGTGCGCATTCTTTTGCGTTAAACTTCGGAATCTGCGCCTGCCCCTGCGCGTCGTTGTCGGAAGGTTAAAAACAATTCAAAATCCTCTCTGTATTTCTTGACTTTTAGGCATATTAAGGTTAATTTATCGGTGGATGAATTTAGACCTTTATTTTGCTAAGGAAAGCAGACTTTATGAAGAAAGATGAGCAGCTCCGGGAGCGATTCGAGGATGTTCGTATCCTTGATGAGCTTA
>CAZUTR010000132.1:0-7090 GCA_964623545.1 uncultured Pirellulales bacterium
ACAAAAGGCCTGGACCCCGTAAGGAATATGTTTAATGTCGGCGCAGGATTAAATGTCTACTTCAGTAATAACCTGCGTGTGTTTGCCGATTACACCTGGCAGTCGGCGGGTGACTTCGATTCCAGTATGGCTCAGGCGGGAGTACAGTGGTCGTTTTGATTTGATATATGATAATCCGGCCCGCTTTCCTTTTGAAAGCGGGCCGTTTGCTAAAAATTGAAAGTGGATTGGCAGAAGAGCAAACAAGTAACGCAACAATGCATTGATGTATCTATGTCTTATTGGGGGTTGATATGCTTGGAATAAAAGAATACCAGACAGTTGCAAGTATCGCCGGGCCATTGATGATGGTGGAGATGGTCGATGAGGCAAAGTACGGCCACATCGTCGACATCGAGCTGGGCGACGGCTCGATACGTCACGGCCAGATTCTGCAGGTCGAAAACGACAAGGCACTCGTGCAGGTCTTCGAGGGCACTCGCGGCATCGACGTTGAGAAAAGTACCGTGCGATTCTTAGGCCGGCCTTTGGAGTTCGGTGTCTCACCCGATATACTCGGCAGAGTTTTCAGTGGTCTCGGTGAGCCGAAAGACGATGGCCCGGCTGTAATACCCGACAAAAAGTTAAACATCAACGGCAACCCTATCAATCCGTACTCGCGCGATTACCCGAACGAGTTTATCCAGACCGGCATTTCAACGATTGACGGACTCAATCCACTCGTTCGCGGCCAGAAGCTGCCTATCTTTTCCGGCGCGGGCCTGCCGCACGATAATATGACCGCTCAGATTGCCCGGCAGGCAACCGTCCTCGGCAAAGGTGAGCAGTTCGCTGTTGTCTTCGCTGCTATGGGCATCACCTTCGAAGCGGCTCAGTTTTTCATTGACGACCTCCAGCAGACAGGTGCCATCGAACGTGCGGTCATGTTCGTAAATCTTGCGAACGACCCGGCGATTGAGCGGATTGCGACGCCGAGGTTCGCCCTTACAGCGGCTGAGTACCTTGCGTTCGAATTGAACATGCACGTTCTGGTCATTTTGAATGATATGACCAACTACTGCGAAGCGCTTCGTGAAATAAGTGCCGCCCGAAAAGAAGTGCCTGGCAGACGCGGCTATCCCGGTTATCTGTATACCGACCTTGCGACTGTTTACGAACGGGCCGGCAGAATAAAAGGTAAAACCGGTTCGATTACAATGATACCCGTTCTGACAATGCCGGAAGACGACAAGACACATCCTGTCCCGGACCTGACCGGATATATTACAGAGGGCCAGATTATTCTCTCACGCCCGCTGCACAGAAAGGCAATCGCGCCGCCGGTCGATTGTCTGCCGAGCCTGTCACGGCTTAAGGACAAGGGTATCGGCGAAGGAAAGACACGTGAGGACCATGCGGATTTGTATAACCAGCTCTACGCCGCCTACGCTCATGGCAAAGAGTCACAGGAACTGGCAACGATTATGGGTGAAGATGCGCTGTCGGAGGAAGATAAAAAATATATGACCTTCGCCGACCAGTTCGAGGAGCGATACGTTTCGCAGGACTATTACGAGAATCGCACCGTCGAGCAGACACTCGATTTGGGCTGGGAGCTACTGAGCATGTTCGAGAATGTCGAGCTCAAACGAATTGATATAAAACTCATCGAAAAATATATGCCTCGTTTTCGCACGAAAGAACCTGCGAAAACAAAAGAAAAATAATCGAGATGCAAAGCCATGCTTGAGAATGTAAACGCAACTCGGATGCAGTTATTATACCTGCGAAAGCGGGTGACTCTGGCTACGCGCGGCCATCGCCTATTGAGCGAAAAACGCGATGAGATTTCGAGGCAGCTGGTTAAAATCGCACGCGAGCTAAGACCTTTGCGTCAAAAGGTTGAAGCCGAATTATTGGAGACCTGCCGCAGATTTATGCTGGCCAGAGCTTCCATGGAGCCTGAAGACATTAAGGCGGCTCTTGAGGTGCCTACCAAAAAGTTCTCACTGACCGTTGAGTTCAGCAGGGTGATGAATGTAAAGGTCCCGCACTTATTAAAACAGATTGAAGGTGAAATTATCTGCTACGGTTATTTGACAACTTCCGGCGAACTGGACATTGCATTGCTTGCCCTGGAAAGGGCGATGGATTCTCTCATAAAGCTTGCTGAAAAAGAAAAACAGGCACATCTTTTGGCCGTTGAATTGCAGATGACACGAAGGAGGGTAAATGTCTTGGAGCACGTCGTTATACCTGAACTGCACGAAACGATTAAGTTTATCTTCGACAAATTGGCAGAAGCCGAACGCGACAACACCTCCCGCCTGATGAAAATCGCCGATATAATCAGAGCGTGATTCATGCCTCCTCGCTCGTTAACCGTGACTCGTGAATTGGTTGAATAGTTAATTTGTGAGAGGTGTAGTTGATAGAGGCACAAATCATCAGATAAAAAGTAAATCACTCAAATTTTATAACCACTTGCATTATAAGTAGTTATGCAACTTAACGGAAAAATTTTTGGGGCACGGCTTTGGGTGTCAGATTCTTTAGCAATTTTGGTAGACTTGCAGAAGTTTATCCGATTTCCTCATCAATCCAGGCGAGAAGTTCTTTTAGGTCGTCGAGCGTAATATCACCCATATGAGCAATACGGAAGGTCTGCTCTTTTAATTTGCCGTAGCCGTTCCCAAATATTGTGTTGTGCTTTTCCTGAATGGCTTTTATAGTTTCTGCGACATTTATGCCTTTGGTGTTTTCTATGGTTGTTAGAGTGTTGGATGCGAATTTTTCTTCACAGAAAAGCCCGAAGTTTTCCTTTGCCCAGCTTCGCACAAACTCACCCATCTGCTTGTGTTTTTCCCAGACATTTTCCATGCCCTCTTTGACCAGTTTTTTACATTGATAGTTCAGGGCCATAATGTGAGGGATGGACGGTGTTACGAGAGTCTGGTTTTTCTCGGCAGATTTTGCCCACATTTCGAAGTTAAAATAATACCCCCGGTCGGGAACGCTTTTACTTTTCTCAAGAGCTCTATTGCTTACGGCAGCTACCGCAAAGCCAGGCGGGATTGCAAATGCCTTCTGTACGGAGGCAAAAGCCACGTCCCAGCCAAGCTTGTCAAAATGCATCGGCAGACCAATCATGCCGCTAACCGCATCGACAAAAACCAGGACGTCCGGATATTTCTGCTTCATCATATCAGCTATTTCGTAAACCGGATTGGTCAGGCCTGTGCTTGTCTCATTGTAAACAATTGTAACCGCAGCATATTTGCCGGCGGCGAGCTTTTCGTCAATCAACTCTGCTGTGGTCGGCTCGCCCCAGTCAACCTTGAGTTCTTCGACTTTTCTTCCACAGCTTTTCGCTACGGACGCCCATTTGTCGCTGAACGCGCCGCACATCGTACACAGAACGGTCTCGTCTGGCGCAACGCAATTGCGGATGGCGGCTTCCCAAATTCCTGAAGCGGAAGACGTGGACAAAAAGACATTCTGCTCGGTGAGCAAAATCTTTTTTAACATATCAACTGTTTCGCCCTGAAGCTGAGCATACTCTTTACCTCGATGCCCCAGCGTGGGACGTGCAAGCTGTTCTAATACATCATCTTTGACCATTACCGGTCCCGGAATGAATAATCTGGGTGGATTTTTCCAATCTGTCATTTATTTGTTCCTAATAAAGCTGTTGATATATCAAACTACTATTTTAATACAACCCAACCGAATCTTTAGAACGATTGAGCTTTTACATTTTGCTAATTGTCAAACCTGTATAAACCTTGGGATAAAAGTAGGTTGATTTTTGGGGCATTCTTTCGCCAGCCTCGGCCACCTTTTGTATCTGCTGAATCTTTGTCGGGTTCATAAAGAAAGCCGCTTGCTTCTGCCCTTCGTCTATCTTTTTAACCATTTCATCTACTGCTCTGCCGTTGTCTTTTACGTACTCGACATTACGACCGGCTGTAAGCTCCTTGTCGCCTATGCCCAGGAGCTTTTCGAGAATTAGTTTGTGCAGCACAGCGACATCAAGCGCTCTCCATGCGGTGCTCATGCCCGGCGCTGTTGTATCCATTAGTTTTCTATCCTTCAAAACGGCAGCGTAAAAAGCATTGTCGTTCAGGTAAATACCAAAGGCATTTTTATCTTTGCAATGCTTGTCTCTCATTTGTGCAAGCATTTGTTGTTTTGCATCAGCTTTTGTTTGAGGCGAATCAAATGGATATTGCGTAATTTCAAAGTTGCTGCTCAGCTCGGTAATAAGCCTTTCGCTATTGAAGTCATCGAGGTCACTTACAAGTCTATGTGTTCCTAAAATCACCAGCCCTTCGTGGCAGCTATTGCAAAAAGCAAGCATCTGATATTTTGCCACAGGATTATCAGTTTCTTTAGAGTAAATCAGGCCGGTTGTGTAGCGATGGTGGCCGTCGGCTATGATACAGCTCTTATCGTGCATCATTTTTGCGATGGCGCCGATGTCTTCTTGAGCGGTTATGGCAAAGAGGCGATGGTGAACATCCTGCTCATCTGTAAAATCGATTAGCGGCTTTTGTCCGGTTGATTTGGCAATGATTTTGTCAGCTATGCCCTCTTTATCTTCATAGAGCATCAACGGCAGGCCGAATTTGGCGGAGGTCGCCCTCTTTAGATTCAATCTGTCAGTTGTGGTTTCGGTAAAAATCTGCTCGTGTGGCATTACGATTTTTCCGAATTCTTCGAGTTTTGCCAGAGCAATAAAGCTCAGACGCTCAAACTTCTGACCGTTTGTCAAAAAATTCTGAACGTAAGCGTAGATAGTATCGGCTGAATCCTGCTTTAAGATGCCCTGTGATATCCATTCATTAAGGAAACGAGATGCTCTTGTATATTGATTATCTGTGCCGTTGTCAGTAGCGGTGATTTGGCCCTTTATTATCCGCACAATATTATATTCGCTCTTTTCGTAGAGTTGCTGTTGTTGGTCGGGGCTGATAACATCGTAAGGTGGTGCAATACAGTTGCCCACAGTGCCCACAACCGCCTCGTCGTACCTAAATGCTTTGAAGGGCTTAACTTCCATTCTCATCTGCCAGGAATCTTTTCAAACTTATTGCTAATATCAAACTTAAAAATTTCTATAACTGCCTTCAAAAATTCAAAGGAAAAGAATACTACTAAAGCAAAAGAAAAAAGTCAAATGAGATTCGGGTATATTTGGAAAAAGGCGCATTCTGCTAGCGCTGCGATGAGGGAAACGGCCCGGATGAAACTATTGATTAGAAGAAGTGGGTTAGGATTTCAGCAAAACCTCGAATTTCAGCCCCTTAGTTTTGGGCTACCTTACCCAAAGTTCAAAAGTCTATTGCATTTTCGGCAATTCCACTTTCAGGTACAGGGGTATTTGGCTGTTTGCCTTTATCAAGCTGTAATTTGACCGGAACCGCTCATCAGGAAAATCGTCAATGATTTTATACGCAATTCTGCGGTCTTTGGTGAAGGAACTCGGCTCAATAAACTTATACCCCGAATAGGCCAGCCAATCTTCTGGGGCGAATTCTTTGCCTTTGCTCAAAAATGCCTTTAAGGAGTTAAAATCCCTTTCGGGGTCATTTCTCGGGCCTTTGACTGTGAAGCCATCGTCGAGCAGTTCCTGCAAATAATCAATGTTGTTCAAAGGTTTAAGAATGTTTTTACCATTCATTTTTCACTTACATTATTACATGTGCAGGTCGATTTTTTTCTTGAGGTCGGCCTCAAAATTCGGCGTTACGCCGATCATTTGGTCAACTACCTGGCCGTCTTTGTAAATGTTCAACATTGGTATACTTGTGACCCCAGCTTTCATCGCTGAATCGCGATGCTCATCGACGTTTACTTTGCACACCTTTAATTTACCTTCGTATTGCTCTGCCATTTTTTCAATTACCGGCCCAGACATCCTGCACGGCCCACACCACTCGGCCCAGAAATCAACAAGAACGGGTATCTGTGATTGAAGCACCTGCTGTTCAAAATCCGCGTCCGTTACTTCGACTGATTTGCCTTCCTGCATCTTTACACCCCTTATCTGATTTTAACAAATCATTCAATTAAAGAAGTTTTGTTGTCAATAACCACTTCTTATAAAAGAAACATTTCGGTTTCTGTCAAGGTTTCCGTTTGATTATTGAAAGAATTTATTCAAAAAATATCACTGGGCTTCTATGCGAGCTACACGCTGTCAGTCCTCTCCAACTCGAGCAGTGCGTCAATCGCAGTTGCGAGGTCTTTTTTACTTGTTAAACCGACCCATTTGTTTTTTATCTGACCATCTTTGAATAAAATAACGGTCGGGATTTTAGTTATGCCGAACTCCATAACGCTGTCACGTCCCTGCTCCGTGTCTAGCTTGCAGATTTTGGCTTTATCCGCATAGTTGTCGGCAATTTCCTCTATAATGGGCGCCAACACTCTGCAGGCCCCACACCATTGGGCCCGGAAATCAACAAGAACAGGAACCTCAGAGCTGTGCATTATCTGGTCGAAAGCAGCGTCAGTAAGCTCAATTACATTACCAGCCATTGGAATTCCTTCTAAAATTATTTCGCGCGGTGATAGTTATTCTATCTATGTGGAAAAGTTTGTCAAAGGTAAATTTGTATATTTTTTGTTTGCCGGGTTTTAATGACTATTTATTACACCTTAACAAAGTAAAATTGATGTAGAATTAAACCTTTTGGACGTTTTACTCTGAGTTTGCTCGGTATGCTGTAGTTTCTTATTCGTTGTTTTGCTTCTTGAGATCTTCGAACTGGACAGATTGTTTTTTCTGCGAAGGCAGTTCTGAGATTGGGATGGGGGTTTGCTGCTTTTGCTCCTGTGGTCTCTGCTGGTTTTTTTGTTCGGCTTCTGCGACAAGAATGGCCTTTTGCACAGCCTGCTCGGCGGGTTCGTCGGTAAGTGCTCGCAGATATATCGAGTCCATAGAAGCCCTCTGTTGGGCTGAGATGAGCTGCTCTCGAACTAATTCGAGGAGCGCAAGAAATAATCCAATCATTACGACCCGATTAGACTTCGATTCGAAGATTCGCTCGAAACTTGTGGGGCCCTCGGTCTGCAGGCGGTGTAAAATCTCGATTTGATACAGGTC
>CAZUTR010000133.1:0-7046 GCA_964623545.1 uncultured Pirellulales bacterium
CGATGCAACCTCACACACACCGGCGGCCCGGAAGATTTTGTACGCGCCTTTGGTGTTGGTGGAAGATTTTTGAAACATTGCCTTTATGAATTTTCTCCTCAGGATGTGCGCGACTTTTTTGCCGACAGTGGCCTCGAAACCATAGAGGACCAAACAGGCTGTGTGTTTCCCGTAACACAGCGTGCCGGTGACGTCAGGGGACTCTTGCTGCGCGAAGCACAAACTTCGGTCGTTCGTTTGTTATATGACAGACGCGTTGAGAGGATTGAAAAAGGCGCTGAGGATTTTTCTGTGCATTGCGGCAGGGACATCGTACAGGCGAAAAGAGTTATAATTGCAACAGGCGGTCTGAGCTGGCCGCAGACGGGCTCGACCGGAGACGGCTACGAATTTGCTCGTCTGCTCGGTCACACAATAGTTGAAACGAGGCCGACACTGGTGCCGCTGGTAACATCCGAGACCTGGTGCGGCACTCTGGCCGGTACGGCGCTCGATTCCGTCAAAATATCATGTAGAATTAACAGCAGAAAAATCAGAGTCAGCGGTGCAATGCTCTTCACGCAGGATGGGATAGGCGGACCGGCAGCGCTCGACTTGAGCAGGTTCATCACTGATTATTTACCAAACGAAGACAAACCAATTGATATTGCGGTTGATTTGCTCCCTTGTATAAGTGAAACTGAGCTTCATCAACAGCTTCTCGAAAAGCTCAACCAATATCCGAAAAAGAAAGTGCAAAGCATTGTCACGGAATTCGTGCCGCGGCGGCTGGCGGCAGTTCTGTGTAATCAGCTCGTTATTGAAGGCCTCTGTGGCAATCAGCTCAGAAAAGAGCAACGGCGGCGGCTCGTCAAAACCTTAAAGCATCTGCCGCTTTCCATAAAGACCGCCAGGCCCATCTCCGAAGCGACACTGACGCGCGGCGGCGTGCGGACCGACCGGATAAATCCGAAGACTATGGAGTCGAAGATTTGTCCGGGCCTTTTTTTCGTCGGCGAGGTTATCGATGTGGACGGCCCCTGCGGCGGATATAACCTCCAAATTTGCTGGTCGACAGGCGCTCTGGCTGGCTCCTCCGCTGCAAAAGGTCTGTAATGCCACAGACTCTGTCCTGAGCGAAGTCGAAGGAGCAAAGCAATCTCAAACCAAATAATAAATAGTAAATTGAAAATAACAACTTGTGTTTGCCTGCCTTCTGTCCTCTATCGTTTGCTTGTCACACACTAAAAAGTAATTTAATAACCCGCCATGCGGAGCATGGCTTCCACAATTTTGCATTTTGATTTTTAATATTTAATTTCTTCTCTCTCCATGCTAACCGCTGTACGCAATACGATATACGCAATGCGATATACGATATACGAATACCCCTCGCCGCTATTGAAGCAAGACAGGAATCGTAATCTGCAAACTACTTTTCGGTCTGAAAACACACTTTTAGTCCAATGGTGAGTCATTAAAGTATAGAGAATCAAGATTGCCCATCGGTTCTTTGCCTTCTGGCATCCCAAACTACTTTCCCTTTTCTAAGCTGTCTCTGTTTTTCTTTATCGGTCAACTCAATCCATGGATGCCTTAAAGATTCTTTCCAGTCACGTCGGTCTAAGATTTTGCTTGTATTAGAAGCGTTACCAGTTATTAGAGAACGGTACTTGCAATAGATCTTGTCTATCCTCTGTAATGCCTGAGCGACATCTTTATATGCAGGTACATTGTATCCTTCTTGGTCTTCATCACAATGAGCAATATACTTGTCTCTGAAATCATTCACGAGCTTAGTGGCCTTTTTAAGTCTTTGCAAGTCGCTATTCGCTTTGCTTATATGTTTCTGAAATTTGTCAAAATCTATATTTGCAAGCTCCTTTTCATCATCAATATACAACTTATCCGCAATTCCCCTCTCATATGTATCTTTTAAGTACTCAGAAACATAGTATTCTCGGTCGATTTTACATGAATTTTTTGATATATCATCTATTAGCCCATAGAGCGTAATTTCTTCTTTCATTTTGGGCCGCTTGCTTAAACGACTTACTCCAATAGAAACTTGGGCTGAATAATTATCAGCAATCCACCAGTAGAAAAGACGGGGTGACCTAATATTTGGGTTATTTCGAAAGATATTTTGTACTTCACTGAATATTTCATGACTTAGCAACAACCAACCCAGATCCTTACCAATCTTTTCCAACCGTTCCCTCCATTTAAGACATACTCTTGTTATTTCTTCTGTGTTTGCGTTTTTATTTTCCATCAATTTCGTTCCGAATCTGATTCATCAGGCAAGACTTAGTCAACCAGTATCAGGCCGTAGTAGTGGCGTAAGCCATCTTGACGATTGTGGCACTGCTTTGTCGTTCTCACGACCTCTATATTCACGTCTTATTTAATAAAGACGGACGACGGATAACGGACGACTGACAACGGACATTTACTTGCTATTGAATCTCCCGCACCAGTTTTCTGGTTCGGCCATCATTTTGCCGAGCATTTTGCCAATTCTTTTACACTTTTCCAACAGTGTCTTGTGTTCCTTGTTTGAGATGTATTTGCATGTAAGTGAAGTATCCAGCCAGTGCTGCGTTTCCGCCTGCTCGGCATCCGCGTCAGTCAGCTTACTTATAAAGTGAGCTTGGTATCGCCGTTTATGCCAGGACTCTGAGATATTAGCTCCTATGGAACGGGAAGAACGTCTGACCTGGTCTGTAAGAGAATAGGTCTCTTCCTTCGGAAATCTCTTTGTTATTTCGAAAATTTCCTGTTGGAGTTCAATGGCCAACTTATATACATTCAAATCTCGAAAACTCTCAATTCTTTCGCCCATCAATCTGTCCTCTGTCTTCTGTCCTCTGTCTTCTGTCCTCTGTCATCCGTCCTCCGTCGTTCGCCCTTTGCCCTTTCCGAGCGGAATATATTCTCGTTTGCCGGGCGGGATATTCGGGTCCATTATAATTTGCCTGATTGGAACATGTCGAACCTTGACATTCTCCATGGGCTCTTTATGGACGACTCTGGCGCCCAGAACCTTTTTGTTCTTTGGTGATTGACGTAACGGCTTGTCTTTCATTTCGCGATTCTCCTGAAACTTTATTAGGTCTTTCTCCTTTGAAAAATAGCCGTCAACCCACCTATGCTTCTCAGTTGGTGTCCAGACACGATACGCCCAGCCGCAGGCGAAAATACAATCCAGTGTTTTGAACCCTCGTTCGTGGTTCGAGAGGTCGTAAAAGACCCAGCCGGTATCAGGAAAATACACCTCAATGATAGTGTGATTACTATTATAGCCGATGAACTTGCCTCTTACCATTTCAGCAGGGATACCTATTCTTCGCAGCATTGCACAGGCAAGTCTCGACATGGAGGTGCAGCTTCCCTGTCTTAGTGAAAGGGTTTGGTCCGAACTGTTCTTAGGCAAACTTTTAAACTCGATATTATCATCTATCCAGTCGCAGACCCACTCCACCGCATCTTCGGCATACGTGCTGCTTTTCCGTATTTGTTCACATATCTTCTCCAAATCAGGATTGTTTGGATTTATCCCGTCATCTTTATCCGGTCCGAGTGAGAAAGCAAAACGCTCGCGGATTTCATCGGAATAAGGCAATTTGGCAGCTGTATACAACCTGGTACTGCATCGCAGTTTCACTGTTAAAGTTTGAGTAACCTTAATCATATTGACACTTGGTGAGTTCCATATCAATTTGTAGTTGCGCCGAAACATTCCGAGATTATCAGAAGTTACCTGGATTTTGTCCGGCTTTATGCTATAGGAAAATTCAGATGACTCGACTACTTGTTCATTGGTTGCGCCCCAGAAGCTCACCATAGCGGGGATGTGCACTATCGCTTTTTTCTTTTCCTCTATGAAGATAGTATAATCACGAGTAATATGTAATTTTCGGGCACGAGTACCTTTCTTGGGTTGATATGTTTCTGCAGGACAGCAGTGACAAATAAACATAAGTACAGTAATAGTTAATAGTGGAAATCTCAAATAAAATTTCATTTGACAGCCTCCCATAAAAAAAGCTTCGGTTTCTTTTTGCCTTTAAAGCTTTTATAATCTCCTTTCGCCAATCTCTTTTCTTATCTTACCCCACAAACAAGACCTAATCAACCAGTATCAGGCCGTAGTAGTTCGGGCACTGTCGCGTCGTTCGCACAACCTTTATGGGCCTCTTCTTTCGGAAATCTCTTTGTAAGTTCGAAAATCTCCTGTTGCAGCTCAATCGCTAACTTATAAACATTAAGGTCTCGAAAACTCTCAATTCTTTCACTCATCAATCTGTCCCTCTGCCATCTGTCTTCTGTCTTCTGTCCTCTGTCTTCTGTCCTCTGTCTTCTGTCTTCTGTCCTCTGTCTTCTGTCGTCCGTCATCAGTCTCCTGTCCTCTGTCATTTTATTCCTAGTCGATTTCCTTTTTATCAGTTTCTTTAAAGCAATAGGTTTTTCTACGGCTCTTTGTAATACTTCATCGCTTCTGGAACCAGATTTTTTATGTCCCTGATTCTCGTCGAGTCGGCAGGATGTGTGCTCAGTAATTCCGGCGGGGCCTGGCCTTGTTTCTCAGCCGTCATTCTCTCCCAGAAACCAACCGCCTCGTTGGGATTGTAGCCGGCCATCGCCATAAATACCAGGCCCAGATGGTCCGCTTCGCTTTCATGTTTCCTGCTGTACGGAAGTAAAACACCAATCTGCGTACCGATTCCGTAAGACCGCATAAAAAGGTTCTGTGTCTGCGCAGGCCTGCTCTCCAGCGCCTTCGATAACGCCATCCCTCCCATCTCCACGATAAGACCCTGTGTCATTCTTTCAGAGCCGTGTTTTGCAAAAGCGTGCGCAATTTCATGGCCCATTACTACCGCCAATCCCGCTTCCGACTGGGCCACCGGCAGCAGACCCGTATAGACGACCACCTTGCCGCCCGGCATCGCCCACGCATTTACCGACTCATCTTCGATAAGATTGAATTCCCATTCGTATCCTTTCAATCGGTCTTGTATGCAGTTTTTGTCGCAGTACTCCTCCACAGCTTTTTGAATCCTGCCGCCGACACGTTTGACCATCTGGGTTTTTTGGACATCGGTGCTTAGCTTGCTTTGTAATAAGAACTCACTGTAGGACTGGAAACTCATTGAATTCATAAGCGAATCAGGAACGAGAATGAATTGTTTTCTGCCGGTGATTTCGACCTCCGAGCAGGAAAATTGTAGCAGCAGAAGACCACACAGAACAAATAGCCGTAATTTCAGAACTGGTTTCATATCATTTCCCCTTTCTTTGTAATGTGAATTTGTTAAAGTTTGAAGACAGCTTCAGCCAAAACGCACTCATTGTGTTCGGCATAAAATAGCTGTATATATTAAGCAGTCGCCACTGCCTTTTTGCAAGCTTTTTTATTCTTCTACCGGATTGTTTAAACCTCTCCAATTTCCTTTTTTTAATCAGCGTAAAAACTTATAACGACATTTCCGATTGCAATTATTGTTGCAAAAACAAGCAAAATATTGAGCACCAAACCCACTTTTCCATTCTTATGCTGGCTTTTATTAAATGCAATAATACCTAATACCAAGCCAATCGAACTTGTTACTAATATTATAGGCAAACCAATAAGAATTATCAGGCCGAATAAAAATAATGAAGCTAAACGGCTCTCGGCTGAAGCATTTGCAACACTTAACGTTAGTAAAATTAGCAGTAGTATTATAACGCTCAGCGGAATACAGGCCAACGCAACCGACCATTTACCTGCAGAAGTAGGTTTTTCTTCAATCTCCATTTTCCATCTTTTCTGATTCAAGTCTCGTTAATTTCTTCTTTGATTTAATTCAGCAAATTCTCTACATCAAGCAAATTTAAATGACCAATCAGACATCTAAGGGAGTCAAAAAAGTGGTTCAAAAAGCTCTCATTTTTGTTCAAAAAACGCTCATTTCTTGTCATTTTTTGCAAATTTCCGCCTGTCCCTGTGTTTCCTCTGCGGGTGCTTGCCTTAATTCATTGTTTCAGTAAGCTTTAAAGATTAGGTCAATGCAGTTGGCTTGGTGTCCGAGGACTTAATCTTGCGACAAAGCCCGCTTTGGGAGCAGGATTTGTCGAGACCACAAAGCTGACTAAAGCCTCTGTGCTTTCTGTTCTCTCTGTGGCTAAAAAACCAATATAAAAAATTTAGTTTATTATGCTCGTAGTCTTTTTGATTAGTCGATAAGACTATACACCACCGGTTTCCTTATCCCTCTTCTGTCCTCTGTTATCCGTCCTCTGTCTTTTATCTTTCGTCCTCCGTTGGAATTGTCAGGGTCGCTTCTTCGTTCAAATCTCTCCAGATTTACGTGCAAAAAAGCGTTCTTTTTTGCGCTCTTTTAGCAATTTTTTGTTCTTTTTTGTCATTTTTTAATCATTTCGTGCCTTTTTTTGCTCATTTATGCTCATTTTTGAGCATTTTTTTCTTACCCATTTTGCCCAATCCTTACAACCCTACCTACTAAACCTTGTTTTTAACCCAAAAACCAACATTACCCTCCAAAATAACTCCCAAAAACACCTAATTTTTTAAAAATCAACCTGCTTTTTCATCAATTTCTTTTCTAATTTGATTGAGTAAATTTATAGCTTCAATAGGTGTAAGATTATTTATGTCGGTTGAGGCCAGTTTTTCTAAAACTGACTTGTGCTTTTGCACAAATAGCAAATCCTTGTCCGACTCTTTTGTTTTATGTCTTGCCAGATGTTCGCCGGTCGCCTCTTTTTGGAAGGTCGCTTCCAGTTCCTCCAATATTTCTTTGGATCTTTCCAGAATGGATTTCGGCACGCCGGCCAATTTGGCAACGTGAATACCGTAGGATTTATCCGTCCCGCCGGGCAGGATTTTATGCAAAAATACAACCTCATCCATCCACTCACGAACAGCTACGTTGCAATTCTTCACATTGGTAAATAATTCCGCAAGCTCGGTCAATTCGTGATAATGTGTGGCAAAAAGCGTTCTGCACTTGATTTTATTCGCTATATACTCGGTAATTGCCCACGCCAGCGACAGCCCA
>CAZUTR010000134.1:0-7033 GCA_964623545.1 uncultured Pirellulales bacterium
CAGCAGCCGCCAATTATACTTATACCAGCTGAGTGGATTTTTTCTGCCGCCGCCGCAAACTCCTCCGGCGTCACCTTATAAACCGCTTTGCCGTCCACTAATTCCGGCTTTCCCGCATTCGGCTCAGCAAATACAAATACTTTTTTGCCCGATGCCTTTACAACAGAAACATATATGCCCGCAAGTTTAATATATTCCTCGAGCGATAAAGTTCCGCAGTTGAAACCTATAACATCAACTTCCAAAGAAATCATCTTCGAAATCGCCTGCTCAACATCAACTCCCATCATTGTCTTGAAATCCTCGCCCCGCATGTCAAAAGCCATCGATGCAAATATCGGCAAATCACCACTGACCGATTTCACCACCTCTATCGCAATCGTCAGCTCATCGAGGGCTGTCTCTGTCTGGATTGCAAAGCCATCCACCCCCCCTGCCAAAAGCGCCTTCGCCTGCTCGCCGAATGCCTGCCTCAGCTCACCCGGTTCTACACTTCCTAATGGCTCTAAAAAATCACCACTCGGACCAATATCTCCCAGGACATATTTCTCCTTCCCTGCTGCTTTACGAGCTAATTCAGCCCCTGCCTTATTTATCTTGAAGACCTCATCAGTAAATCCATGCCTGGCCAAAGCATATCTATTAGCCCCGAAAGTATTGGTTAGAACCGCATCGCAGCCCGCATCAAAATAGCTCTTATGAATATCGAAAATAATATCAGCCGAGCTGATATTCAATTCATCATTGCACACTCCCGCCTCAATCCCACGGGCAATCAGCTCACTGCCCATTGCGCCGTCTAACAAAAACAAACCCTTACCTAATCTCTTTCCCAAACTCACTCTGGCCATAATAAAACTCCAAATCCCATTAAAATAGCAGATAAAAATCTAAAGCTCAAAAAAACATTTGAGCTCTTCGGATATGAATTAACTAATTACGCTCTATCTGCGTATCATCTCAACGACATCATCGCCGATTATTTGAAAAACATGCTTAAACTTCTTTGGTTCAGGCCGAGTAAAAAGACGCGCCCGTTGTCTGGCACTGAAGTCCGTTGGTTTTATTGACTTCAGTCTTATAGTTATATTCACAATATCCGTGGGGTTTTTCAATCGACTGACAATCTTAATAGTTGTGGGCACATAGAATTTAAAACTAACCATCCTGTAATCTGCCAGTTCCATAACCGCCACTGCCTTCTCGTTCTTGTCAAAATACTCAATCCTGGAAATCAAAAAATTATTCTCATCGAGATATATTTTCTTAACTGCTGCGCCTTGCTCGTTTTGTCTCGTAAGCACAACTAAAGCTTCCGCGCTCGACAAAGACCAATCCTCCTCGCTACCAACCCCTGCTACCCCCAGCGCTTCGAACAAGCTCTTTGGATTAATCATAAGCCGTGCAAATCCACTCTGCTCAATCCACTTTCCCCACCAATATTTGCTAATCTTTTTCGGCTTTATCCAAAGCCAGAATTCCTCTCCATTTGAACCCAGTACAATTCCCTTCGCGTTTAAGGCCACGTCTCCCTGCAGATAAATCTCATTCGGAGGATTAAACCAAAGTTTCACAGCAAAACTCTCATCCTCATGCTCACCCTCAGAATGGTACAGTAAATCGCACTCACCGCTGATTCTAATGGGAATCGTTCTTTCCGACCGTGACCTGAGAATTGCCAAATGGTCCTTTACAGCTTCTGCCTCTACCGCCGCTTCTTCCTCCGGATAAATAACCACCACATCCTCTATCTTTGGATACTGTTCTATCTGCCGTCCACAACCTGCAAGAGCTAACATTACTAATGCACAGCAAAAAAATAATCGAAAATCTCTATGACAATAAATCATTGCACAACTACCTATAAAATATACAAAAGAACACGATTCAACCTTTACAATCAACGTGTAAAAGAAAGGTAGATACAATAATCATAGCAAATAGTCAATAGTAAAGAAAAAAGTCTTTTTACAAATCGACCTGCAATATCTGGCCTATCTGCGAGCTCAATTGCTCGATTTGCTCCTCGTCAAGATGTGGATTTAAAACTTCGACAAATTCCTGCTCACCAACAATTCTCAAACGCCATATTTCCTTATCGCCTTCGATTCTGGAAGAATCATATTTCAAACGCCTCTTCCGCATCAGAACCAGCATCAAAACAAAACGAAAATTCACTTTTTCCTGCTCGCTCTCCTCTGCCAGACGTTCAAAAAAAGCCATCAGCATCTCATCATCAACGAACAAGCGTTTTTTCTTATCGGAATCCGGTAATTTCGTTTTCCAATAACAAAAAACACTCGGTTTTTCCTCCTGCCAGTACTCGGCACTAAAATCACGCCTCTGAAACCCCTCTTCGGTTTCTACAAGAGCCGCATAGTATTCTTCTCCGCAGCCGATTTCTCTACCCGTACCCGAACAATGCCCTAACGGCTTATCAATTTCCCACTCGTCCATTATCTACTTCTTTATAACTTACCGCTCATAAGCTTATTCAAACTTCAGCCATCCACACATACCTTGTGCCGTCTTGAAACCAACGCCTCTGACATTCTGCAAATCTTCACAACCTTCAAACGCCTGTTCACCCAATGCCCCTCCGAAAAAGCTTTCACG
The DNA here is from genome assembly GCA_964623545.1 of uncultured Pirellulales bacterium. Lineage (GTDB taxonomy): Bacteria > Planctomycetota > Phycisphaerae > Sedimentisphaerales > Anaerobacaceae > CAZUTR01. The sequence goes on from CAZUTR010000134.1 coordinate 2,617, forward strand.
GTAGGCAATTATCGCCGAAGCTCGCCCAATTCCCACTCCCGGCAACCTCACGAGACTGCCTATAGGTGCCTCGTTCGGATTCAGCCGGTTCTCCAACTCAAAATCACGTCGCGATTCTGCAAGACCAGAAACTGCGAAAAAAACAGAAAACACAACAGACAGACTCACAGCAATTACAAACGCCAATGTTCGAACTAAAATTCTTCCGTTCTCCTCTTGTTCGGTAAAATTATCAACTGTCATACTGATTGCCAATTATATGAGTCTGGTATTAAGTTTCGTGTTCATGATTTTTTTGGATTCTGAAACCGGGCATTCATCGATTGAAAATAGCATTGCGTAGCTTCTTTAATGTCTGAAACGATTTCTTGGGTTCAAGTTCTTTGGTTAGCAGGCCGCTGTTAGCTATTGTGCTATCCTCCGAGTCAACCAGATTCGAATGGACAATAGCATCGACAAATGGTTTGCTAAGCGCTATTTTATAGAACTGCTCAATCCACTGTCCCTGCCGCGACTCGTTCCATTGTTCATGCCAGACTCCGGCGACTTTCGACTCGTGAAGACCGCTGCCGTTTTGGCTCGGCACACCAACACCCGTTATATATAAGGGCTTGCCAACCACACCGAAGCAGTCCAAAATCGACGAAATTTGCATCATATCCCGAATGTGTAAACCGGACTCATTTTTACCGAACCGCATCTGCAGGCCCAATGCATCAAAATTAATCCCACTTTGAATAAGCATATCCAGGTAAACTAATGGCGGAATGGCATCCTGTGTGGTTGCATAATATTCACCCCAGGGATTAGTGATTTCTATACTTCTCAAAGCCCTGTCGCTCACCGACTTCACCGCCATATTGGCAGCGCGGTTTAATTCCAAAATCTGCTCGAAGCTGAAACCAAAATGATTGAACACATTCAAGCCGCTCGTTACACTCCAGGCACGAATGCTGCCCGAGTATCGATCCGCCGCATTTGAAACAAACTGATATGCGCTTTCGCGTATTTTCTCAAAACCCGTTCTTCCGTGAAGAAGCCACTTGGGAAGATAGTCTCTCGAGAAACAAAGCAGTGGTCCGGCCCCTATTGCTACCCGCCTTTTGCCAAGAGCTTCAATACATTTATCAACTGTTGAAAAATCGAACCTTCCTTCTTCGGGCTCTATCTGAGCCCAGTTTATGGGTATCATTACAAACCCAAACAACTCCAGCAGCTTGTCAATGTACTTACTATCAGCAACTCTGCCTGGCTCCGCACAACACCCCAGGCAGCCACGACCAAAACCGTGACTTTTCCCCCTCAAATTAAAAAGTGATTGTGCCTGTCTGCCAGCCAGCTTCTCAGAATACACGATAGCTTTTTTGAGCGACTCATCTGCTAATTTTGAAGCCTGCGGTGAATCAGAGATATTTTGAACTGCCTTAATGAACAGCTCTTGTGCCTCCTTCGAAACATCTCTTAAACCCTCTATATTGTTCGGAAACAGCCAGTCCTCTCGTTTAGTAATGATTTCCTTTAACTTCCCGCGGGTTATCTCAACATTCAGGTTATACGGCTGAGCTCTTTCTGGCAGACAGGTCGTTGCCAAAAGCACTTTTCCAAAACCATCAACAGACCACAGCAAAGCAAGTCCCGCCGTCTCCAGATGTGGCTTTTTACACTCGACGCAACCGTCTTTTAAGCTAATCTGCGCCCGGCGAATAGCAATCCCGTCGGTACCGAAAAGATAAGCTCCGCAAAGCTCGAAATCCTTAAAACTCTTGCCCTTCTTGAATATCTCGAATCTCAATTTTGCCCTCTGTTCTTGAGCATATATAACCAAGTATCGTTGTTTATTTCCCACATCTCTGCACGGACAAACTCCCGCACAAAATTCTTGTAACAATTATAGCAATTACCCACTCCAAAGCAAATCAAACTTGGATTGATTTTAATCAAGAAATGTGCCTGCTCCCCAATTTTTTGGGAGGTATCATCTTAATTTTATTAAGGCGGCTCAATCGGTCAACTTTATTGGGTCCTCATTTCGCGAAGTATTGCGAAATGGGAGCCCTCAAACTTAAGGCGTAGCACCTACAAGCCAGCTTTCGCTCAGAACAACCAGGTCCTCGAAATTCACAATACCATCGCTAACTGGTATCGGAGCCACGTCCACAAGTTCATTGCTTTCTTGCCAGTATTGAGCAAGCATCGAAAAGTCTATTAGATTAACTGCTCCATCGTCATCGAAGTCGGCATCGGCAATGGACGACACCTTCAATAACTCGATTCCGTCGCCGGTGCCTAAATTACGCGTGTACTGCTTGTCGATAGGATTATTCCAATGCTCATGCACACCGAGACTTTCCAATCGTGTACCATCATCCTCCGGGTCATAAAATGTCCCCGATGGCGGGTCATTTGCCTCTGCCGCTTCGTGTAGATAGTCGTCGGCACCTTCCCTACCGGGTCCTGGGTTTTCTGGCCATTCTCTATAGAGAAAGTCGAAGCCTACGGAGTCTATGGCAACCGGGTCCAGTGAGGCGAAAATACTTGAAGGCCAATCATTATTAAATGGTTCCATCTGCCATTTCCGCGGCAAATTTTGCGGATAGCTCAAGGCGTGCTTTCCTGAGTATAGTCCGTCAATGAGATAGAGTAGTGTTTTTCCACCTATATGTTCATGACCCATGAGGTCTACAAGTGGTCTGTAGTATCCCATTCCGCTGGCACCTTCGTGCAGCAGCCCGCTGTGGAGGTTATAGTAGTTGCCGGGTGGGTTGGGCCATCCACCATCAGGTCTTCTTCCTAAAGAGCCGTAATGGTTCTTGGCGCAGAGCGTAACGCCCGCCTGGTCGTAGTGACCTTTCAGGTTTGCGATGTTTATCAAATAGTTGGCGTTTGCAAAGAAGTTGGGGACATAGTCCTGGGTTTTGCCGTCAGCGTTAGAAGTACTCCAGTAGAAGGGAATTTCAGAGGGCGATGCACTAATTCGGCCGTTTTGTCCCCTGTTGTCGAGGTAATTTACGTCGGGAAAGTCAGGTTGCAGCATATCGTAGAAGACATCGACGAAAGTACCTAAGGTATCACCGACAGTAATTTTGGATTCATCTACTCCTGCGACATTTACGAGCTGGTCGAGTATAGCGTGTATGATTTGTGGTGCGGTATCCGGGTAGTTTGAATATTCGTCGTAATCTGTTGTTGTCCATGGTGGCCAGACATCGATGAGACCGACGAAGTTAACCTTTATAATTATCTTCTCGCCGCTTTGATATCCCACATCGCCCTTGCCCTTTTCGATATTAAAATATCGAAAAAGAGCATCCCAGGCATCTGAAATATTCGACTTGCCGGCCAGCCCACAGATGGCATTATGTACCATAGTATCAATTACTTCCTGGTCCGTATGCTCGCTCTCCCACCAGTATCCATCGCTAACCCCATCCCATCCTTCCCAGGTGGTCGCATTGGCGTCGTGCACCCATATAACTCGTCCGGGGTAAATTCCCTTGGCATCGCCGATAGGACTATTTACTGGTTGCGGCTCGGCCGCCACCGCTTCTTTCTCAGCCGTCAGCGCAAGTGACAGCCATACACAGCCGATACTCACTACTATACACAATAAGCCCACAACGTAACGTGAACGCACAAAACTGCTTTTGGCCTTACGAAAAGCTACAGCAGAGCCGCTCATACCCAAAAGCCAGATAATAAAACTCGATGCCAGCGGAAAGGCCACCCTTTGACATGGATAAGTCGCGCGTGATGGCTTCGGAACTACCCGAATAAGAAACCATAGAAGTGAAAACAATCCCAAAACGGGCCAAATCCACACTAACCAGGGATATTTCCGCCAAAAAGTCTTTGTCGACCCTTCTCGCTCATTCTTTTCTGACATCATTTATTTGCCTTCTTTCCTTGAATTGCTAATATGTTCTACAAAACAGTCCACTTAGAGGTAATAATATATGATAACAAATTTCTACCTGATTTTCAACCTATTTTACCTACGAAACTCACTTAATATTGTGTGTTCAATTTTCAGTTGTTTCACCTAATTATTTGTTTCAAAGCAACTTAACACAAATACCTTAAGCTATCATCTCCTTGGAAAATCCCCCGATAGTGCGCAATGCCCCCATGTTTTATTGATGCTTTGAAAGTTTGACCTCCAACTTCCGCCTGCCCCGTTGTTTGTTTGCCCTCGGCACCGACGAGGGCTGATTAGCCCTACCACCTGTGGGTAGGGGAAAAAATGTCTTTAACGTTGCTTGCTACAGGGGAATTAAAATAACCGCGATGCAAAGCATCGCTTCCAAATAATACTTAGCCCCTTAACTTGCCCCTTATTAATGGGATTTATTAAGGAGTTTGTTAGCTTTACTTCGGCGTTTACGGTGTTGTTTCTGTTTACGAATCTTCTCCGCCTTTA
>CAZUTR010000135.1:0-6976 GCA_964623545.1 uncultured Pirellulales bacterium
AGGAACTGGAACTAAAGACAAAAGAAGCAAATAGTTGGTCAGAGTGGATGAGTTTAGTTGAAGGGTGGACCGATGATATAAAGAAATGGAAAAAAAGTGGAAGAAAAAAGAGCAAACGCCAGCGGGGAAAATTGTTTTGAGTTTGCCAAAAGACTGGAATACAATTTTAAAAGGAATTGAGAGAAGAATATGTGGCTGGCCCTATTTTATTTATTATTAAGGAAAAATTGAAATGGATGCCAAAAAGACAATTAAAGCTATTGAAGAGTTGTTGGCTAAATTACCTAATCGAAGCAAAGTTGAGCAACTTCAAACATATGCCACAACAAGGATTCTTAGTGATGAACTTATGGAGCATGCAAAAGAGGAAAAATTACCGTATTTGTATATCGAGGAAATACTGGGAGAACTTGACGGTCATTGTCGCTCAATTGTTGATCTGGAGGATAGGTTAGGACAATCCATCGAACAACATCATTCTTGGGCAAGAATAGCTATTAGTAAACTTGAATCTAACCTTTGTTTCGGAATAATATAGACCAAAATGGGATTATTTCGCTACGCAGCATAGCTTGCAATGACCCCGACCACCCGTCCTTCGTTAATACTATGGAGGGCAAGCAGGTGTCGGGGGATAAACATTTCGTCGCAGAGTAAATTTGCGCATAAAAAAGCCGTTCTGTTTGTAACTCTATTCAAACAGGACGGCGCTATGAATTTAATGACAACAGTAAAAGCCGTAGTGGATGTTGAGTTTATTGTTGCGGAGTATCTTTTTCAGCTTTTTCACGCTGTATCGCGTCGTAAACCTCTCTCCGATGCACAGGTATACTCCTTGGGGCGGTTATACCAAGACGCACCTTGTCTCCGCGAACATCGACGATAGTTATCTCAACGTCATCGCCAATCATTATCGATTCATCTTTCTGCCTGCTTAGAACCAGCATCTTCAATTCCTTTTGTTTAGCAGCGTTATCTCTTTTATTTTACGAAAAGAACAAGTTCTCTGTTCAACCGAAACTTTCTCGCCATACCCCTTTGCAAATACCACGGTGTAAACCAATCCTCAAAAGGCCTCTTTAATTTCGGCTAATTTTTAGAGTGAAAACAACGAAATTTCCTTTTGTTTAGCTGATGTGGAGCCGTTATAAGACTTTATTAGTATAACTAATTGAATAGTATAGACTTACTTAAGAGACAATAGTAGAAAAAAGATGGTTTTAATCTGTAGAAGCGTGCTGAAGCGTGTTTTTAATTGGACTTTTTTTGTTGCTGTTTTCGGAGACTATGTTTGACAGCCAGCCAGTAGCCGATAATCGAACCCATCGTACCGAAAGCAACCATCTGTACAGGTAGTATGGAAAAGACGGGACTGGAAAAAAGGGTTGCCGGTTGGCTCTGGACAAGATGCTGCAGGACATTAGCCTTGAGATGAAGAGTTATGGCTGTGCCAGGTACTAAGGCAGCGGCGATGACAGGCCAGATATAGTGAGTGTTAAAAAACTTTTTTAGTATGAATGCTGCAAGTCCAAACGAAACCAGGACGGCAAAAGCAATTTGGCCTATACGCGGCTGAGCAACAAGAGCAATTCCTAACTGTGTGTCGTATGTTCTGACGTCCTGGGCGAGAATCGTGGTTAAGATTTGAGCTATTATGACCGAGGCGAACAATGCAAATGCGGCATTTAAGACCACATATAAATTAGAACTGGAGCTTTGTTTTTTATTATCCGCCCCTTTTGCTCCGGGAAGGGATTTTTGGCAGAGCAGGACACCTGCAAAACCTGTTGCAACGACAATAAGCCATAACAGAGGTTCCCATTTGAGAGAGGAAAAAATTGTTTGTCGCTGGCTGAGAGTTGGATTTTGCTGCAGCAGCGCGGTCATAGTACCACTACGGATAGACCAGATAGCCAGACCCATAGGTACGGCCAGAACGCCGATTTGTTTGCCATACGGCCAGGATATGAAAAAGGCAATGACTCCGGTTACAAATGCCAAAACTACAAGAATTGTTGCGTTGCTGTAGTTAATGGAGCCGGCGACCAGTGATACGGGCATAAAAGGGTCGGCAGGTGCCGCCAATGGCCAGGCTAGAATTCCTATAAGGACGAATCCTGTTGCCAGTACAGCAGCGATTCTTAATTTCATCTGCCAGGATAGTTCCACAACTGTGCTTCCTTAACTTATTGGGCTATAGAGTACCAATAAAACTCAGGCGGGTCAATGAGCGTATTATAAATTTTCCCGCTTTGATTAAGGGTGAGCATTATTGTTGAGGGATGGTGTGTATTTAGTTGTCTCTGTTATTGCTTATGTCGATAATATTATTTTTGTTTGACGTCTGGTTTGCGCAGATAAAAAGGCGATAGTGATAGAGGGTCTTCGAATTGTCCTTTTTGTGCCTTTTCCCAGCCGAGCAGATGTACTTTTTGGGCTTGTGCAGTCCAGTATTTGTCGGCCAGGATTTGTGTGCCATCGGTCTTGAATTTGTCTTTGTAGTAAACCAGGCCTTCGCCGAGCAGTGATATCGGGTCTTGTTTTTCAGCGAAAGTTTCAAGAAATTGTGAAGCTGTCATTAAACAATCCTGCTGAATCTTGTCATAATGTAAAACTCGATTCTTGTTTTTTGTGTGCAGTCGTTGGTAAACCGCGATGAAGAACTGGCCCCTTTTGGCATCGAGGATAGCGGCAATTCTTTCGTGTTTTGCATTGTCAATTGTGTTTTTTGTATTCAGGTCTGTTGCATTTGCGGTGATTACGTCCAGTGTATCAACGGCGACGATTTTTACGGGGCTCCCCAAACGCATTTTTTCGCGTACGGGGGACTCTGTTACGTTTGCGAGGTGCATTGTTTTGGCTAAGGCGACCGCTATCCGCAGGCCGGTGAAGCTGCCGGGCCCGATTGAGATATAGATATGCTCGATATTATCAGGTTTTTTCCCGCATTTCTTGAGAAGACGGCAAATCGCCGGGAACAGTTCTGCGCTGTGTCGCATTGGTGCGGAAAATGTAATATCAGCGAGTAATTTTTCGCCACTTGCGATGGCGACTGAGCCGACTCGGCCTGATGTTTCCACGGCTAAAATAAGCGGTTTTTGCTTCATTAGTTAAGAAATATATAGTTGTGCCGATGATAAATCAACTTTTTCAATTGTAGGTGCATGTATTTGTTAAGATACAAAAAATAAAGTAAATAGAACTTATACTTGAAATATTGGGTATATATGTTGTATACTGTGGTCAAGGTTTTGTTGAAAAAAGTGTGTTTTATGGGTTCAAAGGTTGTTTTTATGGGAGGTTAGTTTTGATTAGATTAAGGTGTTTGACTGGTTCTTTTCTTAATAGACCATTAACGATTGTTCTGGCATTGCTTTTTACTATTTTTCTTTTGCAGCCTTTTCTTTTGCAGCCGGCTTGGTCCCAGCAACTGCAGGATGAAGTTGGAGATATGCATACGGTACTGCGCAGGGAGGCAGTGGATTTGTTTAATATTGGAATAGCGCAGTACAAAAGAAGTTTATACCTGTCAGCCGAAGTCACTTTTCTTCGTGCTCAGAGATATGGTGAATATTTGACGGGTCCCGAACAAGAGCAGTTGGCTGATTATCTTGAAAAGGTTCACCTTGCATCGATCAACAAAGAGCAGGTGTTGGAGCATCTTCGAAGGGCGGAAGAGTTGCTTGGTAAGGATGAGCTAATCAGGGCCAAAGCACATCTTAAGAAGATACGTAACAATAAGATGTTATCTGATGAGGAGAAGTTGTTGGTCAGCCAAAAGCTTGAGTATATAGACAGTTCGTTGGCTGAACGGAAGCGAAGGGTTGCCGAGCTTTATAACCGCAGCGTGGATTTTTATAGAAGTGGTCAGCTGGAGAGGGCCCGTGACGGTTTTACTCAAGTTGCGAACAACGGCTTATTGGTAGCACCGAAAGGCCAGACGGCAGAAGATTACTTAATGAAAATAAGTCAGTTTTTATCTGAAAGGGGAGAGACATTACCATCAGGAAAAGTAAGGCCGGTTGAACAAATTCCGGAGTTCGACATTTTATATTTTGAACAGAAGCAATTGGACGAAGAAATTGAGACTGAACAGAAATCAAAGCCTTTCATATCACTTTTTAGAGCAGAGCAGGAACGTGAACCGGCGGTTGTTGTTAAGCAAAATGCAGAAAAGAAAGGTATCGTTGATGAGGTTGATAGCAGGAAAAGTACTATTCTGCAAAGCTACACAAAAGCAGTTATGGCTGATACATCAGCTAAGGTTGAAGATTACATAGCACGAGGTAGGTTCGAGATGGCAGAAGAAGCGGTAAGAATAGCTCAGGCCACTGTGTCTGAGAATAAGCCATATATCGGAGATGGGCTTTATAAACAATACAATTCACAACTACAACAATTTTATGAGCAGATTGAAAAGTCTAAAAAGAGTGGGAAGAAGAGGTAGCAAGACGGTTTGAGCAAAGGAAAATCTGTATTTATTGGTTTCATTTTTGTTGAATGCTTAATTTTAGGCCAATTAAGGTTTTCAGAGCGTTTTTTAAGCGAATAGGGTGTTTTTTATGAGAAAAAAGGTAGGAGGGTCTTCCAAGTAAAAACCGAAGTTCCCCTCAGTAATAGCCGATAGAAAAAAAAATAAATAGTTGCCTATATTGCCGATATTGCATATACTTACACTATGCCATTTTATTATTTTGCGTACTTTGCCAATGATAATATGGGACTTACAATGAGACAGGCAAAAGGAGGTTTATAAGGGTGTATAAATCAAATTTTTTGCTTGCAAAATTTAACATTTCGTTGTAAACTGGAGTATCATAGGTACAGCCTATTTTTTATCAGTTGGTGGGTGTATTTTAGATATTGTGGCTGGAGTTACGATATGTTGGTGACTTTTGAAAAGCTGATACAAGGAAGTTTGCTATTGGAGGAGGTCTGCGTTGGAAACGTTAAGACATTTTAATAAGCCCTTTGGTTTTTGTAAAAAGCCGTTTTTTTTGATTTCAGTGTCGATATTGCTTCTGATGGCGGTCTATCCGCAGGTAGTCTGTGGCCAGACTCACGGAACTGACAAAAATAAAATGACCCGTCAGGTAGCGCTGAACTGGATTGATGTCGGTGAAAGGAATTTCAGTGCCGGTTACTACATGGTTGCAGAGAGAGCTTTGTTACGGGCTCAGGACTATCAGAAGTTTTTAAAATCTGATGAGCGGAAGCATCTGGGAGAATTACTTGAAAAGGCACATTTAGCTGCGATCGAGAGAAAGCGCATCCTGAAGCACATTCAAACGGCTGATGAGCTGGTTGAGCAGAATCAGCTGGTCAAAGCCCAATCACACCTTGAGACAGTTCGTGACAGTGAGTTTTTGACTAGAGAAGAGAGGCAGTTAATCTCGGACGGGCTTAGGAAAATAAGCGGCCAATTGGAACAGCGGAGGAGGGAAATTGCCGAGCTTTATAATAGAAGCGTGGAATATTACAAGAGTGGTCAATATGAAAAAGCCCGTGAGGGATTTGTTAAAATTGCCGGCAATGGTTTATTAGTAGCACCGAATGGAAAAACTTCGGAAGATTATCTCAAAAAGATTGATGATGCTATTTCCCGCCGTATCAGACAGCCAGCAGTGTATTCGCCGAAAGTAGTCAGGAGGGTTCCGAAAGCCAAGCGAAGGCAACCGGCTGCAAGAGTTTCGAAGTCTTTGCGCACAGAGGTTGTTGAAAGGCCTGCAGAAAAGTTAAGTTATATTGAGATTGTTAATCGAAAGAGAAATATCCTGAGAGGTCATACCAAGGCGGTTGTAAGAGATGCGATAGCTACGGCACACAGTTATATATCTCAAGGTGAATTTGACAAGGCCAAAGAAGCTCTTGCCAATGCTGAGCAAGTAGTAAACGAGAATTATCTGCAACTTGGGGATTATCTTTTCAAAGAATACAGTTCTCAGTTAAAACAATTGACCGAGCGAATAGAACGTTATGAAAAGGAGCAGTTTCAGCAAGTAAGAGAACAGAAGCAGTTAGAGGCAATAGAAGCACACAGCGAACTTAGAAAGCAGTCGGCGGCCGATAGAAAGAAAACCATAGATAATCTTATGGCTGGTGCAATGGCATATCAGAAGCAGCAACGTTATGAAGAGGCACTTGGTCAGTTGGAAAGCTTGTTGGCTTTGGACCCCCTGAATGATAATGCGCTGGTTCTCAAGCAGACTCTTGAGGATATGATTTCCTTCCGCAAGCAGTTAGAGGTCCAAAAAGAGATGGACAAAGAACGAGTTGGGATTTTCCTGAAGACGGATGAGGCGGGGATTCCTTATGCTGAAGAGATGACTCATCCCAAGAATTGGCGAGAGATTGTTTCCAGTCCGTATCGTCAAGCCGAGGGACCAATCGGTGAAGACCCGGCTAATATAGCCGTTTATAAGCAACTGGATGAAATTGTTGACCTTTCTGAGTTAAGACCGACGATGCCGTTTAGTGAAGCTATAGATGAGATAAGAAACTCAGTTGAGCCGCCACTGAGAATAGTTGTTCTTTGGAGAGACTTAATCGAGAATGCAGATATTGACCAGACAACGGAAATAAATATGGATGCGATATCAGCGGTGCCGTTAGGGACGGCTTTGAACCTGTTGTTGAAGTCGGTTTCAGGAGGTTTTGCAGAGCTTGGTTATGTTATAGAGAATGGCGTGATTACGATAGCCACAGTAGAGTCGCTTCCAAGCGAGATGGAGACGTTGGTATATGATGTTACCGATTTAATAGGCCGACCGGCTGACTATTACGTGACCAGCGGCGGCGGCACTGGCGGCGGTCGCGGCGGTGGCGGTGGTGGTCGCGGTGGCGGCGGTAGTCGCGGTGGCGGCGCCGGCGGTGGCGGTATGGGAGGAGGTTACTTCGAGGAGTATTTTGAGGAGGAGGCCGAGGAAATAGACAGAGACCAGCTGCTTGAGGAACTGGAGGAAAGGAAAGACAATCT
>CAZUTR010000136.1:0-6972 GCA_964623545.1 uncultured Pirellulales bacterium
AATACGCAGCGAACTGCAGACCACCCGGTCTTGTTAGGAGCATAGGGGTCATCCGGGTCATAAGTGTCGCATACTCCAGTAGCATAATTCGGATTAATCAGAGTAAGGTAATGGTCAATACACATTTTATCTTTCACTCGTACCCTATAGCCGTACTCTGTGTTCGGGTCAAGGGTCTGGTCAATGTAGTTCGGTTCATCCTGCCAGCCACTGTCTTGACATCCACCGTAAACACATTCGAAATAGTACTCCACTTCAAAAGCCCAGGCATCAACAGCACGCACAGCAGACATTCTGACAGCAGTGCTTGGAGAATCCGTGTCCGGCTCCGGTTCTATTTCCCACTCGGCCGGGTCAGGCTGCGGAGCTGAGTAATCCTCGATGAGCCAACAGGAACAAATCTGGGCAAAATCCTCGAAGTTGACAACCCTGTCATATGTGGCATCAACCCTGCCACACCAGTTATTAGTACTACTGCAATCATCATCAAGCCATCTCGATATAATTATTGCCAGTTCAGCATAGTTAATAATGCCGTCATATTCCAAATCGTAATAGCTGCACGGGTTTATCTCGAAGCTAAAGGGATAATGGTACCCCATATCGACCATTCCCCGGTCAAGCTGGTCGTCTGTGCGGGTGGTATACCTGTTCAAACCAAACACTTTCGCCAGGTCACTTCCAACATTAACACAGGGACTATTATTAATCTGCCCAGCATCAATCTGACTGAGATAATAGTCGCCAAACGGACCGGTAACAAAACGCGGGTTTTTATTCATATTTCCGGCACCCCAGACAAGTTCGCTGTCCTCACTCATATACACACCGCTTTGCGCTCCCTCAACATCACTATACGAAACACTCGCGCCTGAAGGACTAATGTCGGTGGATACAATTGCTATCTGGGCGCCGTTATCACTTGCATTGCCCCAGAGAATACTGTTAATAATAACAGCATGTGTGTCGGGTGAACAGTAAAGTCCGCCACCATAATTTAAGTCATAGCCAATACCCGAAGTTTCATTGTCGACTACCGTGCAGTTGGAGATTCCAAGTTGAGCTAACACATTGATTGATATTCCGCCGCCATCCCTGCCGGCCGTATTGTTACTTACCACACAATTAAACAGTGACGGATTTCCTTCTCCGCTGAAATAAATGCCCCCTCCAGCAGTCTCAGCCAGATTACCGTTAATATTACAATCGACGATACTGGCATCTGTTGACAGGATATGCAGACCACCACCCCTGCAACGTACATTGGGGTCATTAATGTCCGGGATTGCCGAGTTTTCAAAGAAATCGGAGCGGAGTATAGTTATCGGTTTATTGTTCCCGAACAATCCGGCACCCTGATAAGCCGTATTGGATATAAATTCACAGTCTATAACTCTCAAAGGTGTATTACCCGCGTGTAAGCCACCACCAATAGAAGCTGAATTCTCTTCGAACCGACAGTTTTCAAATATCAAGGAAGCAGAATCTTCGGCACATATCCCACCGCCGCGACCGATATACGGGTCAAGACGATGATTATCCTCGATCAGCTCGGAAGAGACATTGTCTGTTATCGTGCAATCGGTGAATGTCACAGTCGAACCGGCCGCACAATAGACACCTCCGCCAAAACTCGGTATCTCATAGGCGAGTACTGGCTCTATGAGCCTTCCGGTATAGAAATCTGCACCACCTACTCCGCTCATGCCCCCGGAGGCGCTATTGCCTCTTATCACGCAGTTCTCAAATTTAACATTGCAGTTCCAGTCAATATATACACCACCACCATAACCACTGTACCACCGATAGTCGCCGAAGTAAGATGTTCTGTCATATATTCCATAAAATCCCTCCCAGTAATCTGCCACCTGGTCCGGGTCCCAATCCCAAACCTCCCAGAGATTACTATCAGTCACATAAGTAACTTCGAGAGTAAAGGGATTCCAATCAAGCGCGGCCAGCTCCGGGGTACCGCGGATGCTCCAGTTGCCTCCATAATTCTCTTCACCGCCGGGGTCCGCCGCTCCATCACCACCGTTGCCTCCGTCACCGCCCTGGACTGTGTTATCCAAAATTTGACAGTTTATAAATGTTGGACTGCTGTCGGGCTGACAGTATACACCAGCACCGCGTGCCCAGCCGCACCATCCACCTCGACCGGCATTCTCTACATTGGTAGCACTAACGCCGTTGCCACCATTACCGCCAAGCACCCAATTGTTCCTTATTACACAATTTTTGATAATGGGACTTCCACCTAATTGAATAACCATTCCTGCACCATAGACCGAATACCCGTCTTCGCCGTTAGGCCGATTTTGACCCCTATCTCCGTCGAGACCATCGGCGGGCTGTCCTCCGCAGTTTCGTATCGTAAACCCGTTAAAAACAGTATCGGAATCGGTATTAGAACCAAAATAAACACCATCGTAATTCCATGCTACCGGCAAACCCCAGTATCCATCGATTATAGTATCTGCGACACAGCAGGGGTCCTCAGGATACACAGACCTGATAGTAATAGACTTATCTACATACACTATAATCCCCCTATAGCCACCGTAATAAATGCCGGGATAGACCACGACGGTATCCCCATCCTGAGCATCAGAAACTGCAGCCTGGATAGTAGAATAATAGTCAGGGTCACCACCGGGAGCTTTAACATACAACGATTTCGGCTGTCTGAATGAAACGTTAACGACTCTGTTGGAATTCATCACAACAATATTTGTTTTGGAGACCGAAGCGTCATTATCGGTTCCGGTCCAGGTGTCAACAAGCCAGCCGGGTGTGGGCTTGGCTGTAAGTGTTACCACCGTACCTGCGTAATATGTGCCGCTGGTCGGCTGAATCGTCCCTGAGCCGCCGACAACACTCGCCGTTAACTGGAAAATTTCGATTCCGGCTATATCAGGATAATGATAACCTATATCGACCCAACCGGTATCTCCGACGCTGTCGGTCCTGGTCGTATATAAACGAGGGTCCCACCCATAAATATTGGGGTCAAAATTAGGGTCGCTGAGGTCAACGCTACCTTTATTCACAGCAGAACTAGAAGGAAGTGACTGTGGCGGTGATTGTTTCAGATAATAACCACCAAGAGGACCGGTTAAAAACAACGGGTCGCCGTATCTATTGGCAACACCGCCAGGAATGCTGTCAACCTGGCTGGAACCTGAATAAGTAATCCCTGTTCCCGAATCATAGTAGGCACCATCGAGATTGCCGAAGAACAAACAATGACTTGTGGTTGCGTCACCACCATAGTCCTCTTCGTGTATTGCGTGACTATTACATCCCTTAAATATGCAATCAGTGATTTCGGGCGATGAACCCGCATTAGCGAATACCGCACCTCCGAGACCGTCTGCCGTGTTTGAGCTGAAAGTACAGCTTTTGATTTCAGGGTTTGCGCCGCTTGTACCATAGCAGAAAATCCCCCCTCCATCAACAGCAGCATGGTTACCTGCCAAAACACAATTCTCGAGCTTAAAAGGCGATGAACCCATCAACATAATTGCGCCCCCTGAAGAATCGTCGCCGTTTGCTGAATTGTTTTGAAGAATACAATCACGAACTTCTGCATGCCCCGTATCAATAGTAACATAATTACGATAATTCAAACCACCACCATCGCCATTGCTGGCTTGATTTGCGGTTATAACACCTCCCGTGAAAGAGATATCGCCATATCCCAGGTCCATAGCTCCACCCATATCGGCGATATTTCCGATAAAGTAACAGTCATTAAACGTAGCAGTGAAGTCCTCAGTAGAAAAACCACCACCGTACACGGCCTGATTATTGTTAAAGCTGCAGTTATTGAAATCCAACACCAGATCGTGGGGACCATAGGCATCGATTGCGCCACCGAAGCCGGTAAAGCCGCCGCCCCGGCCGTTAGCCGTATTATAACCAAATGAGCAGTTTACAAACGTGGCGTCACTCATTGTCTTAATAGCGCCGCCATCAATTTCAGCCCAATTGCCTCCGAAGTTACAATTTCGAATATCGACATGACTGTCGCCATCAACGAGGATAGCACCGCCGGAAGCCCAGCTGGCATCATATTCGTGAGAAAGCTCCTCATAATCAGAAAAGCCATCCGCAGAATTACCCTGGAATAAGCATCTGCGGTCGGGATTACCGGATAAAACCGCGTAGTCGTTATTGATGTTCAACTCACAGTGCGACCCAATATAAACAGCACCACCTAAGTTGTTTGTGAAATCACAGGTATTAAGAGTAACGGTATCAAGTACATCGCCACCCTCGCAAAACACAGCTCCACCTGCGGTATAAAGCATAACATCCTCACCAAACGAGGGATGATAGAAAGGGTAGGCCTCGTAAGCCCTGTTATCTTTGAATGTACAGTTGATAAAGTTCATGTCTGAACCGTGTTGGGAGTAAGCTACCCCGCCGGCAATAATTTGAGTGGAACCACCAGACCGCACAAGTCCGTCCGCACTAGGAGGAATTGGAGGCTCGACGTCGATTGGCTTACCTAAACCATTTTCACCACCGAGCGCTCTCTCTCCAGTTAAAGCGGCATTGTTACTGAAGTAACAACCTTCGATGTGAGGGTTACATCCGCCCTCGGCGTAGATTATCCCTCCTACTCCGCTCCCGATACTATCATTGGCATCGCCACCGATACCCCAATCACCGTCCTGGAAAAAAATGCCGTCGGCATTACCGCCACGGCCGCCATCACCGCCGCGGCCGCCCCTAGCCATATTATTAATAAAGTAACAATCAATGATGTCTGGACTGCTATTATTAAGACAGGCAATAGCCCCGCCGTAGCCCTGCCCTTCGCCTCTTCCACCTCTACCCCCCCACTGGCCGTCTGGATTATCCTCTGTTATTTCTGCATCAGGATTGAGCTCTCCTGTGTCCTGGTTGTAATATGCGATAGTCAAATGGTCCCACTCTCCCCACAATCCGTCGGCACCTTTTCCACCATGCGCTCCGGAAACGGTGCAATCTCTAATTATGCAGTATTTTATTGTGGGAGAAGCACCGTCGCAGAGAATTGCACCAGCGTAACCATCACCAGCAGCATCATTACCGTCAATGGCGTATGGCGGGACATCACAAGGGTCATCTTCCGGGTCAATTAACACCGGCCGGAAAAGGTCCAGGGGGTAACCAATGTATCCCACCCACCCATCCGCACCTTTAGGACCTCTGGCGTAACCGTTTATTATGGTCAAACCAATGACCCTGCTGTTTTCGGCTTCGCCAGTATGGAACCGGAAAGCGCGATTAGCATTCGGATCATCTTGTACTTCGCTATAAGGCAGGCCCCCACAATCGATAATCGTAGAAGATATAGTATCCCAATCCGGCTCGGGGGCGCCCAGATTAATCTCGCTTTTTATCGTAATGGCCTTGCCGTGAAAGTCAAGGTTAACATTGCCAGACCCACTATATGATACAGGGTAATATGAATTCGGATTTTTCAACAGTATAATCGTATCACCTAAGAAAGCAGCAGCATCAATGGCAGATTGGATTGTGTGGTATTTTCTGCTCGGAACAATCAAATCCTCTGCCAGTCCAAGACTCTGTATAACCAATAAAATCAATAAAATGCTTATAATGTAACGCTTCATTCCTTGTCTCCGAAAGTCAGACTTTCTTATTTCGTAAATGTTAAACCGCCTCCATACACTAAAAAATAGACATTCCAACAGATAATCATCTCTTTCTAATTATAATAGTCCCGTTAAGC
Source organism: uncultured Pirellulales bacterium (assembly GCA_964623545.1). Taxonomy (GTDB): domain Bacteria; phylum Planctomycetota; class Phycisphaerae; order Sedimentisphaerales; family Anaerobacaceae; genus CAZUTR01. The sequence continues at coordinate 5,747 of CAZUTR010000136.1, forward strand.
CATAAAACGTTACAAAAAAAATCAGCAAAAATGCAAAGCAATGAAAAAACACAAAACTGCCGAAATTAAGGTCTTACAGTTTCCTCTTTTTCACCCTTAGAACTCATCTTCCATAGCTGCGATTGCTCCTGCATCAGCTTCTTCCTGAAGAATGATGGTCGGCTTAACCAGAATCAGTAATATCTTCTGGTCCTTGATTTTACTGCGGTTATCAAATGCACGTCCAAGCAGAGGGATTTTGCTCAATATCGGAACACCCGCCTCGACCTCCACCTCCTCGGTCTTCTTCAGACCACCCAACAACAATGTACCCCCATCAGGCACGCTTACTCGTGTTTGAACCCTTGACCTTTCCGTCTGTGGAAGTGTTACTGAGTATTCAAAAAGCTGAGGCTCTACGCCTGCCGCTCCCAAAATAGGTGTCTCGATTGTAGTCGTCTCAAAGCCAAGGAAATCTCGAATTTCAGTAACTATATTCAGTAAAACATGCTTTTTGTCCGGCGTAATTGTCGGTGTAATATTCAGAGTCGGACCAACCGGAATCTCACCGTAATTCTGCTCCATACCTCCTGCCCCACCGCCATAGCCACCGCCACCAGCACCTGTGTCGATACCCCCATAGCCACCCTGGAACTGAGTGGGCAGAAGTGGAAAGCGAATGGTTCTTTGAACCTGCATAGTCGCCTGCTCTCCAGTAAGAACGGTAACCTTCGGAGCAATCAATGACCTCGCATCTCTATGGGCTTGGGTCGCCCTGATTAAAAATTGCGCCTGCAGGTCATCAAGGATTGAACCAGCAAAACCTACAACCATTGCGCCACCAGGAACCGTAAGACCAGAATCTGGAGGATACTCGACATCCGGAAATAAGCCCCCCCAACTGCCAGGTAGACCTGTATGCTCGGGTATAACGGCATTAGACGAGCGCTGCTGGAAATAATACGGCCCGCTAAAACCTTCAGTGGCTTCTTCTAAATGGTCAATATTCATTGTAAAATCTACATCAAGTCCAATATCTTCAAGAAAATTCTCTCCCACTACAAGGAATCTTGCCTCGATTGAAACCTGATGTCCCAGTGCCTTGCGCATCTCCCCTAAAAGCTGTTCTATCTTATTATGAATCTCACGGGTTTGTCGCACAATCAGCTTTTTATTTTCATAAAATGTAATAGTTCCCTCGCCCCCAGCTTCATACCAGCTGTCCGGTTCAATCGTATCCTGAATAA
>CAZUTR010000137.1:0-6945 GCA_964623545.1 uncultured Pirellulales bacterium
CGAAGAACTGTTTTGCGAGCGGTGGAATGTAAGGGTCTATTTCCACAACATCAATTTCACACTGTGGTAAATAATGGTGCATCTCGCGCGGTATTACGCCGCCCCCCAGGCCCAGCACAAGTACTTTTTGCGGCTGGGTTTTGTAAAGCAGTCCGCAGAAAGACAACTCAGTGTATTCGAGCATATGCTGACGTAAGTTTCTCAGATTCACCTGGCTTTGCAATTCCACGGGAGGTTTTTTGCCGAACTGAAGGGTTACAATAGAGCCACGCTGGTAAACGAATATGCGGTGATAGAGGGAATTTTTCTCGTGAACCAGTCGGCCCAACTCGCGAACAGCAGCTGCGCTGACAAACAACAGCGGCCAAAAAGTCGTAATACAAAATATAAAAATTAGAACTGATTTGCGATTCTTGTTTTCCATCATCAGTCTCCTACTACCTTCCGCCTTCTACTTTGCGCTACTGCCTGTAATAAAATCATTATGCCCAGAACCAGCAAGACAATACCCGAGGCGCGGATAGTGCGCTGAACAGAAAAAAGGACAAGGTAGAAGGCGGTTACGACACATCCAGCGAAACTGGCCGCTGTGGAAAAGGCGAGCACGAGGCCGGCATTAAGTCCGGAATCACTCGCTTGTGTCGTCAACCAGCGCACCGCAGTCGGCGAAACCGTTCCAAGCAGCAGGGTCGGCGCACCAAATAAAATAAGAGAGGCCAGAAGTGAGCCCCATTTTTCATCCAGGCCGGCATTGAATATCCCATCGCAGACAGGTCCAACGAAAAACGGCATAGCACATAGCCATGCGCCGGCAATCATCAGGTTGATTCCCAGAACCCGCTTGCTGTTTGCCATTCTGGAAAGCCAACCGCCGAGCATGTATCCAGCTGAAAGACTTAACAGGAAAACACCTATTACGCTACCCATCACTACGTACACAGCGCTTCCAAAATATGGAGCGAGGACTCTCACACCAAGAATCTCCAGCTCCATTATGAACCAGCCGCAGACACACGTAATAAGGACAATCGCTATGGCACGGAGCTTTCGGCCGTCTGAATTTTCGGATGAATGATGCTGCATCTAATTCGAATTCCTTTCAGCTAATGCTGGTCATACAGCCATTTATAGTAAACGCGATAACGGCCGGTATGAAAACATCCTCCGGATACCATCGAAGCATTGATTCTTGTTTATATCAGAGCCTGCGTTTGCCGTTTTTTATTTCATAGTTGCCGCGGCCCTGTCTTGTTGGCTCATGGCAGCTAATTTTTCGACTTCTTTTACATCCAGGCCCAATCCCTCGGCGACGCGTTGGCCATATTCCGGGTCAGCCTTATAGAAGACGGCGGCCTGTCTCTTCTGGATTCGTTTCTGTGCGCCGCATAGATGCGATACAATATTATCTATCAGATGAGCCCTGTCTTCATCGGTCATGACCTTACGATAGAGAACACCGGGCTGGACAAAATCATCATTGGGATGGGAATACTCATGGCGTGCCGCTTTACCGGAGACCTCGAAAGGCGGCTCGCCGGTGCCGGGCTGCGGTTCAGGGCCGCCGAAGCTGTTGGGATAGTAATTGGGCCCACCGCCGCCGTTGGCATCGAGGCGCATATACCCATCGCGCTGATAATTATTCACTGTTGCCGCCTTAGGGGCGTTTATCGGCAGGAGCTGGTAGTTGGGCCCTAATCGATAGAGATGGGCATCGTGGTAGGAATGGACGCGCGCCTGGAGCATCTTATCCTGTGAAGCAGCGATGCCCGGTACGAAATTCCCCGGCGAAAAGGCAGCCTGCTCGACTTCTGCAAAATAATTTTCAGGATTGCGGTTCAGGACCATTTTGCCTATCTCGATTAGCGGGAAGTCACCGTGCGGCCAGACCTTCGTGATGTCAAAGATATCAAAGCGATAATCCTGTGCCTGTTCGGGCGTCATTATCTGAACGCAAACTTTCCATGAAGGATAATCACCTTTATCAATCGCTTCGCGCAAATCGCAGATTGAATAATTCGGATTTTCACCGGCCATGCGAGCCGCTTCGGCGCGTGTAAAGTTCTGGATGCCCTGTTCGGTTTTGAAATGATACTGAACCCAGAAGTATTGGCCTTTATCGTTATACCACTTAAAGGTATGGCTGCTATAGCCGTTCATGTGTCGAAAACCTTTGGGTGTGCCCCTGTCGGAAAAAAGTATTGTCACCTGGTGAACCGACTCGGGGGTGAGAGAGAGAAAATCCCAAAACATGTCAGGGTCGGGAGCGTTCGTTGCCGGGTTTCTTTTCTGAGTATGAATAAAGTCGGGAAACTTCAAGGGGTCTCTTATAAAGAATACCGGCGTGTTATTGCCCGTCATGTCGTAGTTGCCTTGCTCGGTATAAAACTTTACTGCGAATCCCCGTGGGTCACGCGCTGAATCGGCTGAGCCTTTCTCGCCGCCGACGGTTGAAAAACGCGCAAAGACATCCGTCTTTTTGCTGACCTCGGACAAAAATTTGGCCTTAGTGTATTTCGTCACATCACCCGTGACCTCAAAGTAACCATGCGCGCCGGCCCCTTTGGCGTGTACCACGCGTTCTGGAATACGCTCACGGTTAAAGTGGGCCAGCTTCTCCATTAAGTGTACATCCTGCATCAAGGCAGGTCCGCGGGTTCCGGCCGTAACAGTATTCTGGTCATTATCTACGGGCGCGCCGGAAGCCGTGGTTAAAATATTCTTTTTTGGCTTTTTCATTTTAGGCTCCCCTTCATTATTAGAGTTACATTAACGACACCAAACTGGTTTTATTACGTTCCTGTGTCCTCGTGGGAAATATTATATCACATTGCGCTATAGTGAAAAGAAAATATCACACTCAAAAACCTGCTGTTTTAACATTTTAAACAGCCCCGGATATATTGCCCTGCACCTTCGGTTCCTGTGTAAAACAGCAAAACAAATACCGGGCAGCAACAATAAACAGCTCAACAAATAACAAGGTTGGCCTAAGTGCTTAAATTATAAGACGTTGCTACTGTTTGTTTCGCGCTGACAAGCTAAAATCAGCAAATTCTTTACAAACCAAAATAGCTCGATGCGTATATTTATATTTTTTTGCGGGTTTTTACCTTTTTTTTCGCCTGTAATAAATTTTCTACTCAACTGTTCGCAAAATCTTTCCTATATTTTACAGGGGTAAAAAAAATGATTGCGACTTGTCCACATTGTGAAAATGCGTTTTACTATGCCGGGGACCTTGCCGGAAAAACAGTTACATGCTCCAAGTGCGGCAGAGAAGTTGAGGCACCCAGCGATGAGAGCGGTCAATCCACGGCTATAGCTTCGGCCAAGGCCATAAACGACGACAAAATCAAAGAACTCGAAGAAAAGCTAAGGGCGGAAGCTCAAGCAAAATCACAAGTAGAAGAAAACCTGCAACACGAGAGGCAGGCAAGAGCAGAAGCAGAACAAAGAGAAGAGGCAGAAAAACACGCCAAGTTCAAAGCTGAACAAAAGGCTGAAATCCTATCTCAAAAAATCACTGAAATAGAAGAAGGTCTGAGAGTCCAGGCCGAAGAAAAAGCACAGGTGGAAGAAAACTTCAAATCACAATCCCAAGCAAGGGCTGAGATTGAAGAAAAGTTAAATACAGAAATAACTCAAAAAGTGGAACTCGAGCAACAACTCAATGCAGAAAGGCAAACAAAAACTGAACTCGAAGAAAGTTTATTATACGAGAGGCATGCAAGAGCCAAAGTTGAAGAAAAGCTGATGACGGAAACCAACGAGAAGATGAAACTCGAAGAACGGCTAAATACACAAATCGAGGCGAAGACCGATTTGGAACAAAAATTAGAGCTTGAGATTCAGGCGAGAGACGAAGCTGAACAAAGGTGCGAAGCCGAAAGGCAAGCAAAAATCGAAGTTGACCAGAAAGCAGCAGAGTTTGCTAAAAGAATAGCTGAAACCGAAGAGCGGCTCAGAAGCGAATGCGAAGCAAAGTCGGAGCTTGAGGAGAAATTAAGAGCGGAAAGCGAGGCAAGGTCTACGGTTGAGGCCAGAATAAGCGCCCAAGCCGAAGAGATGGCACAAGCTGAGGCCGAAGCCAAGGAACAGATAAGAGCAGAATCGCAAGCAAAAACAAATCTCGAAGAAAAACTCCAGGCGGAAATCGAAGCAAGGTCACGGGCTGAATCACAGGTAAAAGCGGAGATAGATGCAAGACTAAAAGCGATGAAAGAGGCAAAAGCCGATGCTGACGAAAAAGAAAGGACTTACGCTGATGCAGTAACGGAGGCCAGAGAAAAGGCAAGGGCTGAAGCAGAAGCAAGGGCTGAAATCGAAGAACGACTCAAAGGAGAAACAAGAGCAAGATTCAGAGCTGAGGCCGAAGCGGCAACTGAAACAGAAACAAGAATCAAGCTCGAAAGGGAGCTGCGAACACGTCCTAATCCAAGCGGCAGCTCAACAGCGCGAAAGGTCAATCCAAAGGCCCTAAATAAAGGCATTAAGCGCCTGACATTTATGGCTTCTATTATTCTCGGTTTCATATTATTTATTGCTGCAAGTAAGACGGACTATAGTATTCGAAGCTGGTTCGAAAAATCTACTAACGATTCCATTCTGCCGAGGTACGTATATTTACCTTTCCGAGAAAAACCGATGGACATATCCCCGCTCACCGATGTTATTTTAGATTCATCGCTTGTTTTCTGGATTGCAGGTTTCGTGGCGGTCTGGGTTGTTTATGCCATAGTGTGGTTCCTTGCGAGGGGCTTCGTTGAGGACAGCAGCAAAAAGAAAAAGATAAGGCGACGAAAGCTTCCGCAGGACTTCGTCACAAAAGTCAGCTGGAGAACATCCTGACGGCAATAAGTTAAACAATAGTGCAAAAAAAGCTATCTTCGCCTCTGATCCGCCTTTTCCCACAAACAAACGCTGTACTATTAGCGGCCGGTCCAGAGATACAAAAACTGAGGTGAACCAAGCTCAAACAAGGCAGTTTTATCGATTTTGAATACACCTGTTCCGCGGCCGAACAAAAGATTAGACAGAGAAAAGGGTCTTCGATACTGCACCACCTGTGCATCTTCAATTCCTGCCAAAGATAAAGCCAGCTCCACGGCCTGGTCAAGATAGCCAATCTGGTCTATCAATTTCTCCTGCAATGCTTCCTCAGCACCATAGATACTGCCGTCAGCAAGACGCTCAACATCTGCCAAGTTAAGTTCAGGTCTGCCGTCATTAACAATCTGAACAAACCTTCTGTGGGCAGGCTTAACCATCTTATCCTGCAGATACTGCAACTGTTCTTCGGTGGGCGATTGAAAAGAATTCGGCCAATCTTTCTTCTCGGCTGATTTGATAATGACCGGCTGGATGCCGAGTTTTTGTTCGAGTAATTCCTGTAGAACAAGATAGCCCATAATTACACCGACAGAGCCGGTAATTGAGGTCGGCTCAGCTATGATTTTGTCACAGGCAACTGAGGTATAATAGCCGCCAGAAGCGGCGATGCCCTGCATAAAAGCAACAACCGGTTTGCCTTCTTCATCTCGGTACTTTAATATTTCATTGTGGATTTGGTCACTTCCAGAAATCGTGCCTCCCGGCGAATCTACACGTAAGATAACCGCCCTTACGCGACTGTCCCGCCGAGCCAAATCTATTTGCTTCTTGACGTGCCGAGACTGTTCACTATCGATTATGCCGGTCAAGTTCACAACTGCAATTTTATTCATCCTCGGACCCGGCTGTATGACCTCCTCTATAAAGGTGTCCCTCGGCCCAACAGCAAAGAGCGCGACGACACCAATTAACAACAAAAACAATACTATATTTGCCAGAACCGAAAAACCTGTGATAATACCCCAGAAGATTTTCCAGCCAGTCCTCCTCTTGGGCGTTTTAACCCCAGGGGCCACCGGCACCGATGACATCGGCTGATTCGGCTGCGGTTGCAATGAATCCGACAAACCTTCATTCTGCTCAAAATCCATGACCAAACCCTTTCAAAAAATTCTGCGTCATCATAGCCCCCCAAAAAAACGCTGTCAAGCTTACAATGAGAAATCGCAACCACTAACACACAATCGAATTTATTTGATTCTTAGTGGAAACGATATTAATTAGCTCAACCTATGAGGCTCGATTTTATCGTCTTATAACGTCTTTTCTTCATAAAAGAGGCCGCTTAGTTTGGCTCAAAAAGCGTGGGTTTCCGTACCTTTTATGAAAAAATACGGAAAAAAATGCAAAATAGGCAAAATTTTATGAATTCCAATCCCCTAATATGCGAGATTTTCTCTTGACCAGAGACAAGAAACATCTTATGATAATAATGTAATTGGTTTACAACTGATGATAAGCAAGATTGTGGGTGGTCCCGTATCAAACACGATAACTAAGCATGGGCTTTTTTACGGGACGGACAAGTGCCTGTAAGGCCTTGTCTCAACAGTAGTTAGGTTGCAAAGACACTTTTGGCCTGCGTTGCGTAAACAAAGGTTAATTCGGCTTGCCGATTTCGAGGCGACGCAGGTGAAGTGAATTAGAGTGAAACGAAATCTGTTCGAAAAAACATCAACCAAAAACGGTGAGTGTGTTGAGCATAAAAGCAGCTAATTTCGAGATAAAAAGAAACCCGGCAATACCAAGTATTCCGCGGTTAAAATCGACTCAGACTCTTCGCCGTTAACGAAAAGTTGATTCTGCACCTTTTTCGAAAAGGATTTCGTAATCCATACCCTCTTTGGGACTTTGCTGCCTAAAATCCCACAATCCGCCTGTCTTCAGCGATGTTTTATAAATACTTTGTATAAAGCAGAGGAAAGGTGCGGATTATGAATACTTTAATCATGCAAATGTCTCTCGAAAATTTGCTGTTTCCCATTGTCAGCTTTGTGGTAGGTGTCTGCCTCGCCTATATCGTCAATCAGTTACTCTCCAGAGCAAGAGCCAAAA
>CAZUTR010000138.1:0-6935 GCA_964623545.1 uncultured Pirellulales bacterium
CCTGACAACGACTTCGTTGTGCCAGATTCGTATAGTTCTCCTTCCATGAATACAATGAAAGCACTTTGACGTACCAAAAACCGTCCTCAGTGGCGAGAAAGCTCAATACCAAACAGAGAGAGCGCAACGCCTTTTACCATAGCACATTATTAATTTTATGTGATTCAGCTATATTTGTCAAAGAAAAAAATATTAGGGTTTAAAAAAAATCCCCCAAATTGAAGCCCATAAATCCTGGTTAGGATGAAGAAAATCGGATATACAGAACGCGGCATTTACATATCTACTTTATATAACAGGACTTACAAAATCCAGAGCTTTAATTTCTCACTAAACCAAAAAATTTTATCATCCAATAATTTTTTATCGACAGTATTTTTAAGCTCTGCGCTATACTCAGAATCACAAACTGCTGTTTGCTATTGTTCATACGGACTATAAATTGGGCCTGGACGGACCAGTGGTTAACTGAGGGTGATACATGGAGAGTTATTGTGTTGTTAGGTGCTATTATTCCAAAATTCTGTTACAGAACTGTCCCTACACAGTATGGTACAGAGTTGTAGTCTTTATTAGTCTGCAGTTACTGCTACAGACTTTTCTTTGTTGGCTGGCTAGACATTTGCTCGGCATCAGGCGGAGTTCCGCCCAAGGCAATTGCCATATCCCGAACAAGTTTGCTTGAATCAAATTTGGCCCTGTAGTTCAGAACCTTGCGGAAATTGTTCCCGCCATCCTTGTTGAGCATATACAAAGCCATTAGACGAACCGGCCAGTTCTCATCATTCAAATTCTCTGACACAGCTCTGGTCATCTTATAGTCAAGCGGTAAAGACAGCATGCGAGCCAAAGTATGAGTCTTAACGATCCAGTCGCTATCTCTTAGATTTTGCATCAACGCAGATTCCAATAAAGCCGGCATCCAGTCAGCGTACATAAATTTGTAAAGGGGCTGACGATTTGCCATAGCATTCTGCTCCAAAAGAAGCCCAATAAATAACTGAGCGGTTTGGATTTTTTGGCCCTGCTTGCCGAGCGAAAGCGAGTTAAATCGGTTTTGCAAATATCTGGTAGACAAAGCAACACCCGGTCTTTTTATGAGCATCTTAACCGGCTCTATGCCTGGAATTCCATTGATTAACTTACCATCGACATTTTCTACAGGGTCGAGAAAAGCAGTAAATTCTATTTCCAGATATGCCTGCGGATATAAAACCATGATCTTTCGTAGCTCGCCGGTGACAAGCCTTAAAGGAACAACAACACTCTGGCCTGGTTTGAGAGGACAAGCAGGTCTGACCCTCATATCTATCAGATTCGGTATCTTTGCTTTGATGTCGCCATTAATATCGGCATCAATTCTGACATGCCCCTTGAATAAACCATTTTCACTGATTACAAGCGGCTCCGAAAAACGATTAGTTACTGCGATAGAGGCGCCGAGATCGGCTCCATAAGGGAATTTACTACCACGAGCGCTGATATTAACGGAGATTATTTTCTCAGCACCAACAAATTCGGGAACAATTGCCTGACCAAAAGTGTTCTTTAAAACGGTCAAAACAATATGAGGGTCAGTCGGAGGTATATACTCTCCACCGGTCTGCAGCAGAAGTTCATTGGCCAATTCCGCCTCCAGCGAGCCGGGATCACTGTTAATTACGGATTTTAACGATTTAATTGCAGCTTCTTTCTGCCCCTGTAAAAGCTGGATTTGCGCCTGGGCGAATAAAGTTATCGGCTGCTGCTCATAGCTACTGATAAGCGGTCTGGCCCAATCAGTCTGGTCATTCATAACCAGGGCATAAGCGAGGATGGAAGCGGATGTCGCCGAGTCGGGATTGAGTGAATATGCTTTGTTGGCCCAGTCAAGGGCATTTGCCGGCTTTGGAGAGACAAAACAATAGTACCACGCAAGCCGTTCGGCATCTATAGACAATTGCCGATTGATTATTCTCTGCTGCGATGGCGCTACTACACTTTCTTGTGATAATCTATGCTCTATATCGTCAAGCGCATCTATTTCGGCCCGCCTTAACATTTGAGCTGCCTGATCGGGATTTCCGATTTTTGCCAGAGCTTTGGCAGCAATGGCCTCAAGCAGCAGGTCGAATTGTCCGTTTTGGCGCAGCCGGTCGGCAATTTGTATGCACTTATGCTGATTTCGTTGCGTGTTGTAGCAGCTCATTGCCCAGGGCAGGTAAATAAACGCCGGCAACGGCTTCGAAGGATTCAGAAAGTCAAACAGCTCAGCACAGTACTGGTAGGCGTCAATAGCTATCTTGTATAACTGCAGCCGCTCGGCATATTGAGCAAATTCCAGCACCCTTTGCATATCCAGAGGATTCTCACTTAATGCCAATCTCAGATGCTCAAAATACATTGCCGGATCGACCTGGTCGGGCACCAACTCAATGAGCTTTGCAAATGCAAAGTCGTTAAATTTATTGCTGTTAAATGCCCGCATAAAGTAGTATTGAGCAGCCTGCCAATCGGCCTTTTCCGCTTTCAACATTCCAATCGAAGCAGCTATTTCGGAGTCAAGTCCAGGATTTTTCCCTTCAATATTTCTGAGCAGTTCTTCGAGCATTGTCTCTCTTTGTTCACGAGAATCGAGTTGCCCAAGCAGATACCGAATTGCCGTTCGTGCAATTTCGAGGTCAGTTGATTCGTCTACATAGCCGGTAAGCAGATTCATCACGAGTGTTGAACGGTCTCGCTGCGAATATTGACAGCTAAGCTTTATTATTTCCGGCAGGATATTTTTTCCGGTTTGCGCATAAATAGTCGCTTCTGCGCTGTCAGCAATTTTGTATCCTCCTGTCAGGGCTTTGCTATCAAGATTAGTTGCTGCCGCCAGGAGAATAATTGCCTGCTCAGCCTGGCTCGGCGTGATGTGTTCCTGATTTGCAAGTTCATAAGCGATGTCATAGAATCTTTGCCCCACGGACGGCGAAAATAATTTTCCGGAAGACAAGTCCAATATATCACACTGCCCCTGGTTTGGCGCAAAACAAAATATCAAACAAAAGGTAAAGAGCAGCCAGTAACAAGCCTTGCTCTCTGCCTTGGAACGCAGTGTGGCCCCCGTCATCCCGATAAATCGGGATTTTTTGGATTTACAGGTGTCTATTTCGCTTTTAGTTTCACTTTTCCACATATGTCTCTCCATTCTCTTACGAGAAGAGCCTCGGCTCACGCCGTTTCAGCCGGAAATACTCACTTGTTATTTCGGGCGATTACGGTGTTTTCTTTAGGCATCAAACTGCTAAAAATCTCCTCCATTGGGGATTTTCGTCGGTTTATCGTCCTTATATATGCCCGACCGCATACCCTCCTGGGCGGCCCTATATTTATTTTCTGATTTATTATAACCATTTCAAGATAATATTGCAAGCCTTTATTGCGTATTTATAGCTTCTCAGAGGCCAAGAAATATGGTTTTTAGAGCTGAGAGGGCGGTGATTATTGTATTTTAGGCAGTGATGTGAAGAAAAAGAAGGCTCTGGGCTTTTAAGCCCAGAGCCTTCTTCAAGGTTCGATGTTGGTCTTACAAGGCACTTCCTTTGTGCTGATGCTCGTTTATCAGCAGCGCGTCGTTATAAGCCCTTGGCACATAATTCGTATTGCCCATCAATGCTCCGTCTTCTGAATCTTCAAATGGATTCGACCATTCAGGGAAACCGCCCCACTCCCTTTCTTTTTTACCTGCGTCACCAGTTTCTAATGAGGCGGTAAACCAGCACTTATAGATATTATCGTTGTCTACGCCCACATTTGGGTACCTGCAAAATTTGACTGAATTGTCATTAAACAAAACATTTTGTCCATCTTGCTGGTGTGCCGCCGCATTGCCCTTTTTATCCTTATCTTTGTACCCTCCCCCATCCGTCACCCATTCAGGCATCTCGACAGATTCATCCTGGAGATACTCTTGGGCATCTTCATCCAGGAAAGGATTCCTGTCCGCACAAATAGGACTGGCTGGGTTAGCTGCCGTGCTGATTGGAAATCCTGTTGGTGTCGGGCAACCGAGGTTAAAAGGATAATGATATGCGTAGCTGTTATGTTTGGACGGCCAGCCCGCAAAATCCCAGGCCTGCGTGATGTCCCTAATGTTTTCCCCACCAATACCAGCATAGTCAGCAAGTTTGAAGACTTTGGCCTTAACATCACCTTTGCAGATAAACTGCTTTGGAGTCACGTCAGTATACTTTATCAGTAAAAAGAAGCACGAGCCAACAGTTGCATTGGCGCAGGCACCATCATCAGGAATTTCCTTCCCGAAGAAAGCCATGTTTTGTGTGCTTTGCCACCAGTACCTGATGATCCCAGAAGTTGACCATACACTATTTCTGCCTCCTGCACGCGGATATTCCTCGAAGTTGTCATTGGAATAGAGCAGCATAGCCTTTCCAATACCGGAGAGGTTCGTGCCGCAGACCATTCGATAGGCAAGCTGCCTGACCTTGGCCAAGGCAGGCATCAGAATGCCCATCAACAGCGCTATGATCGCGATAACGACCAACAGCTCAACTAATGTAAACCCTTTTCTTTTCATTTTGAATTCTCCTTACACTTTATCTGAGATTCGCAAATCCGGTCATTTTTGAGCCCGTTTTATACTTTTTAGAGTATAAAGGCAGTTGACACACCGCATTAAGCGTTAATCGCCACTTTCGCGAATCTCCTTAACATTGATTCTGCTCAAAAATGGCCGGTTATTTTCCTTAAAATTTGTAACACGTACTAAAGTATGCAAACTTTTTTGTCCATTGTTTGCTTGCTATCGCCGTCCTGATTAGATAGTCACTGCAAACTTAAATTGGTGGGCAGGTTCAAGATATGAAAAACGATTTGTATTATGATGACGGCTAAAATATAACAACTTTTTAAACCTGCCCATCATCATCTATACTTAATATATCACAACCCCTTAATTCTGTCAATTAGATTTCGTCAAATTTTTTCTAATTTCTTGAAAATTTCTTCAGTTAGTTTAGTATCTTGGTTTTCGGGCTGGAATCCCAAGCATGATCAGCGAAAAAAAATTAAAAAAAATACAAAATCTTCTGAAAAAACACCACCAAGGCCATCTTTTGGCATTTTGGGAGCAATTGGACACCGCCGAAAGGCAAAATCTGCTCTCTCAGATTGAGCAGCTTGACTTTTCAATGATAGACCAGTGGGTAGCCCAATTTGTCAGAGACTCCGCGTCCGCCCCCCTACCCGACAATTTCAGCCCCGCCCCCTGCTATGGCAACAGGGCAAAAAAAGAGGAGGAAAAAATAAAATATGAAAAAGCACAAAAATTGGGCAAACAATTAATATCGGACGGAAAAGTGGCCGCATTTGTGGTCGCCGGCGGTCAAGGCACCCGGCTGGGATTCGACGGGCCGAAGGGTGATTTTCCGATAAGCCCCGTTAAGAACAAAACTCTGTTTCAAATCTTCGCCGAGACAATCACTGCTGTATCAGATAAATATCATACAACCTCTCCGTGGTATGTAATGACCAGTCCTTTGAACTACGCGGCAACGAAAGAGACTTTCCATTCAAATGATTACTACAGTCTGGATGAAAGAAACATTTTTATATTTCAGCAGGGAACACTGCCCAATTTCGGATTTGACGGCAGGATACTTCTGACAGATAAAGCCAACATCGCCTGCTCACCTGACGGTCACGGCGGAAGCTTAAAAGCGCTTTTCAAAAGCGGCGCCATTGAAGATATGAAAAAGCGCGGAGTTGAATATATAAGCTACTGGCAGGTTGATAATCCACTTGTAAAGATTTTCGACCCGCTGTTCATCGGACTGCACGCAATAGATGAGGCCGAGATGTCATCGAAGGCACTGATAAAACGCCAACCAAAAGAAAAAGTCGGAAATTTCTGTCTGGTCGACGACAAGGTTACAGTCATCGAATACAGCGATTTGCCTGATGAGCTGGCGGAGAAGAAAAATCCGGACGGAACATTGGTCTTTCAACTCGGCAGTATAGCCATCCATACCATCAATGTCGGCTTCGTTGAAAAATTAAACCACAAGGGATTTTCACTGCCGCTCCATAGAGCAGAAAAAAAGATTCCATACATCGATGAAAGCGGCCGGCTTATCGAACCTGATGAACCGAACGGTATCAAGCTGGAGAGCTTTGTTTTCGACGCCCTGCCGCTGGCTAAAAAGTCGATAATACTCGAGACAGAACGAGCCGAAGAATTCGCACCGGCCAAAAATGCCACGGGTATCGACAGTGCGCAGTCGAGCCGAAAGCTGACGGTGGAGCGGGCTGCAAAGTGGCTCGAGTCGGCAGGTGTAACAATACCCAGAAAAAAGGACGGCTCAGTTGATTGTGTTATTGAGATTGCTCCGAGTTTCGCCCTCAAGCCAGATGATGTCAAGCTCAGGTTTGATGAAGTGCCGGAAATCAAACCCGGCGACAAGGTATATTTATCCTGATAAGCCGAGCCGGCAGCTCGTGTGGTTTATATATTCGATTGCTAATTTTCGTTTGAAATATTGAGCACGATTGAGACAATAAATGTCGCCACTTAAAAAGAGGGGGAATGTTCACAAATGTCAGCTTGTATGTGGCCCCAGGAACAAGATTACCGGCCTAAAATCCAAGAATTCCGATAAAAAACGAGGTTTCTGACCAGAATAGTATTGACATTTCGTACTGTAATGTTTATGATACTTATTATCAGGGACGAGGGAGGATAGGCATGTGGAGGAGCCACATATCAAGTTAGCAAGAAGGCAATATTATTATTGTTCTGCGACAGAATAACTCAGACTGAAATATAAGTTTAGTGGTATATCGAGAACCGATTAAATGTACGACAAAATTATTTCGCCCAAGCAGATTGAGCAAACGCTGCGACATTTAGCAATTATCGCCGAACAGGCAGGCGAAGGAATTGCAGTCGTCGA
>CAZUTR010000139.1:0-6932 GCA_964623545.1 uncultured Pirellulales bacterium
TTCATCGAAATCCAGACTCATCAGGGTGACGATGAAAATATTCGCCGGGGGCTGTTAGACCTTGCGGAAAAGCTGGGACTGGGCCTGGTCGCAACCAACGATGTGCACTTTCTTGACGAAGACGACTACGAAGCTCACAATTGTCTCTGTGCCATAAGCACCGGCAAAAGGGCTGATGACCCTACAAGAATGATTTATCCACCGGATGTTTACTTAAAAAGCCCGGAGCAGATGCGTGGTGATTACACTGATATGCAGCAGCTCTGCGATAATACTTTATCGATTGCCGAGCGTTGTAATGTCGAGCTCGATTTGAAAACCCGTCATTCCCCTGTTTTTAAACCACCGGATGATTTGACGCCGGAGGAGTTTCTGACGAAATTGTGCTACGAAAAGGCCGAACAGATTTACGAAGAACTCACCGACGAAATACAGCAGCGTCTTGACAGGGAGCTGGAAGTTATCAAGTCGAAGGGTTTTTCCAGCTATTTTCTTATCGTCTGGGACTTTTGCAATTTTGCCCATGAGAACAACATCCCCGTCGGTGCCAGGGGCAGCGGTGTGGGCACTTTAGTCGGTTACTGCTTGGGGTTATGTGATGTTGACCCCCTCAAGTACGGCCTTCTTTTCGAGCGATTTATGGACCCGGCGCGTAATGAGATGCCCGATATCGATATCGATATTTGTCAGGACGGCCGAGCAAAAATCATCGACTATGTTCGCCAAAAGTACGGCCACGTCGCACAAATCATTACCTTCGGCACGATGAAGGCCAGGGCCGTAATTCGTGATATTTGCCGGGTGCTTGGTGTACCCCTGGCTGAGGCCGACTGGCTGGCAAAGCTCGTTCCGGAATCCCTCGGGATAACACTCGATAGGGCATTGAAGACCGAGCCGGAATTGAAACGCGCTTACGAACAAAATGAACAGACCAGAAAGGTAATTGATATATCCAAAAAGCTCGAGGGTCTTGCTCGCCATGCATCGGTCCATGCTGCCGGTGTTGTAATTGCTGAAGAGCCGCTGACCAATTTTGTTCCTTTGTATAAGGCCCCCAGCTCCGATGATATTATAACCCAGTTCGAGGGGCCGATGGTCGAGAAAGTCGGTCTTCTGAAAATGGACTTTCTCGGCCTTAAGACGCTCAGCGTTCTGGAGCGGGCCAGGGAACTGGTTGAGAGTATCCACGGCGAAAAGATTGACCTTGAAAAAATAGACCTTGATGACACTGAGGTCTTTCAGCTTTTCTCAGACGGGCATACAAAAGGTGTTTTCCAGTTCGAATCCGGCGGGATGCAGGATTTGCTTATCAAAATGAAGCCGGACAGAATCGAGGACCTCATTGCCGCCAACGCGCTTTACCGTCCCGGGCCTATGGTCCTAATCCAGGATTACATCGACCGAAAGCACGGCTCGAAATGGAAGCTTCCTCACAAGATTATGAAAGAAGTCCTTGATGAGACGCACGGCATTATGGTCTATCAGGAACAGGTCATGCAAATCTGCAACCGGCTCGGTGACATACCGCTGCGAGAGGCCTATGGTCTGATAAAAGCAATAAGCAAAAAAAAGGCCAGAACCATCGCAAAGGAAAAAGAGAGATTTATAGCCGGTTGTGTTGATAAAGGATTAACTAAAACACAGGCAGGAAACATTTTCGAGCTTATAGAGCGCTTTGCGGGCTACGGCTTTAATAAAAGCCACTCGACACGCTATGCCTTCATCGCTTATCAGACCGCCTATATGAAAACCCATTGGTCGGTTGAATTTATGGCTGCGCTTTTGACTTATGAAATGGGCAACACCGACAAGGTAGTAGATTACATTGCCGAATGCAGCAGGATGGGCATTGAAGTTATGGCGCCGGACATTAATGAAAGCGGCGTTAATTTTACACCACTTTACAAGCGCAGCGATGGAGAGAGAAAGGGTGTGATACGTTTCGGTTTAGCTGCTGTTAAAGGTGTCGGTGGAAAGGCGGTCGAGCGAATTATTGAGGCCCGCAGTAAGGTCGGGCGATTCGAGAGTTTGTTCCATTTCTGCGAGACCGTTGATTTGAGGGCCGCCAACAAACAGACACTCGAAGCGCTCATCAAAGCCGGTGCCTTCGACCGAGTCGGTGGAAATCGTGCTCAAATGATGGCCGGCCTTGAAAAAGCTATGCAGATGGGTACTCGGGTTCAGTCTGATATACAAAACGGCCAGATGAGCTTTTTTGCCCAGGGGCTTGATACGGACTACTCGAAAGATGCACAGTCTCTGCCGCAGGTACCACCCTGGCCTGAGCAGCAAATGTTGGCGTATGAAAAACAGGTTCTCGGCTTTTATGTAACGAGCAATCCTTTGAGCCACTGCGCAGAGACAATAAATCTATACTCTACTATCAACACCTCGCAGTTGGATGAGTATTCCCCGGACACGAAAGAAGCCGGTCGACGAGGCAATGGTTTCAATCATGATAAAGAGGTAATAATCGGGGGAATGATAGCGAAGATTAGAACACACATAACAAGAAGCGGTCGAAATGCCGGCTCGAAGATGGCTGTTTTCACCCTCGAGGACCTGCAGGGGCAGGTTGAGGTCGTGATGTTCCCAGAAGTTCTTAACAAATACTCGTCTCGCCTTATTAAAGACCAGGTTGTCTTCGTAAAGGGAAAGCTTGATTTCAGAAGAGAAAAGCCCAACATATTAGCTGCAGAATTGATATCGCTTGACGAGGTCAGAGAAAAATTGGCCGCCAAAGTCAGAATATCGCTTGAGGCCAAAGATGTTACGAAGGAAAAGGTTAACCGGATAAAGGAAATCTGTCTGCGTCACAGGGGTAGGAGCCCTGTTTATGTCGCCGTCAAGACCGACAAAGGCAGTGTTTACACGACTGCCGACAGACAACTCTCTGTTAATCCTGACCTTGATTTCTGCAGAAAGATGCAGCAGCTCGTCGGTGCCGAAAACTTCAAATTGACAAAATAGAATGAGAGAGATAAAAGAGGCATTGGCAATCCTCAAGGCCCGCTGGCCGGAGGCGGCCTTTATCATAGGCATTTATATTCTGCCTATCCTGTCAAGTGAACTGTTGTTAAAAATAAGACCCATATCAATGAAAATTACCGGCATAATTATTTCACTTGTGTCATTGCTATTTTGTGTGATTCGAGGACTATTTCGATGTGGTTTTTTGAGAACATTTTACACAAATGGCCAAAAGCGACAGTCCCTCCCGGTTTTATTAAGGACGGGAATACATTTCCTTTGGCGTTTTTTTGTTCTATATCTGATTTATGCATTGCCTTTCATGTTTACGCTTATGATATTTTCTAATTTAATACAGAGGCTTATTAGTCCCGATAATACAGATTACCCACATACGCATTTCTGGTATTATTCGTTATTTCCTGTTTTGGTGAATTCAATTCTGATTAAACTTATAATTTTGCTGCCTGCATTGATAATCGTTTTGGACTGTAGAGTTTTTGACAGCTTCAGGTTCCTCAGGAGATATAAACTATCAAAATCAAAAGAAATAATTTCATTGTACTTTATTAATATTGCTATTGTCTTTTTGGTTTCTGTTATCTCACAATATTATTTGAATTTTTCCTACGGTACTTCGTATTTTGCTTCAACAGCAATATTGCGCTTGATTTTCAGAATTATATCTGCTGCTGTTACTTACTTTATTAGCTTGATGATAGCGGTTATGGCTGTCAGGTTTGTGGCTTGTTATACTGTAAAATATGACAGTAGTCCGAGGCCTGTGGATTTCGAAGATTTGCGTGAATATATGGACAGAAGCGGTCAATAAACACTAAAAAAATATTAATTTTTTGGAAATTTTTTGCTCCTTATAGCCCAAATAATTACAAAAAGGTGATGCACATAGAAACTGACTATTGAAATGATTAAAGATATAAAGTATTATATAGATTGTGACTTTCAAGGTTTAACCAAGTAGCTGATTTTTATTGTAAAAATGCACGTGTGATATCTTAAAAAAACTGCTTTTTGGGCTACAAAAATGCATATTTGAGTTTTTGCTGATACTAAATACACAAAACTGAGCTAAAATGGCGTTTGAATTAGGCTATAATCCCGGAAACAGCATTGAAGCAGTTATAAGGCCTTATCGCCCCGATCGTAGAGAATAATACAGCAGGTTTTATGCCGTTTTTTGAGGATTCTTTATTTAAGCCGATATGCCTGGAAGTCGAGATATAGATATAGTTTTCAAAGACATAAGGATTCTATGGAAAACGACGATTTGAAAGAGAATTTAATTGGCAGGTTTTTGGTTCTTGACGGTCCTGACGGCTGTGGAAAGACGATTCAGGCGGAGCTTTTGTCAAAGCGATTTGCCAATATGGGCATACCAACCCAGACTTTTCGTGACCCGGGCGATACTATTATCGGAGAGAAGATACGCAAGCTTCTTTTGAGCCCGGAACACATCGCAATGAGCACCCGAACGGAACTTCTATTATATATGGCCGCCAGGGCACAGCTCTGGCATGAAAGGATAGTTCCCGTTCTACGTGAAAGAAGGTGTGTTATTCTCGACAGATGGCTTTCGAGCACCGTCGCATATCAGGGCTATGCCGGCGGCTTTGGGGTGGAAGGTGTCATAAAACTCGCAATGGATTCTCTCGACAGACCCTGGCCTGATTTGACGATTATACTTGACATTGATTTGAGAACTATGTCCAAGCGTCTTTCCGGCCGACCCGACAGAATGGAGGCAAAGCCGCGAGATTACCACAAGAAGGTACGTGAAGGTTTTTTGAAACTCGCCGAGCAGCGGGAAGACTTTTTCGTCGTAGACGCAAGGAGAGATATTAACCAGGTTCACGAAAAAGTGCTGGAAGTAATAGAAAACTTTTTTTCGCCACATGTTTCACAGATGTCGCTGAAAGAGATATAGAAAAGGAATTATTTGTAATCTGAGCTATTCTGTCGTTCCTTTTTGATTTTCCAATTATGTCAATAAAAGAGATTTTCTGTCAAGACAGAGCGATTTTGATTTTGCAGAGGACTTTTGCCACAAGCAAACTTGCTCACGCCTATATTTTCGCAGGTCCTGAAGGTATAGGTAAATTCAAAACCGCTCGAGAGTTGGCCAAGCTGATTCTTTGTGAGAATCCGGTTATCGAAATAACTGATTCGTCTCAGTTCGCCGACAGTTGCGGTTCGTGCCGCTCCTGCCGTCTGCTCGAATCCGACTCACATCCGGATTTCAATTTTGTTTATAAAGAGCTGATTCAATTCACAAAAGAGGGCAAAGACAGAAAAACACCGGTAGATTTGCCAAAAGATGTTATCAGAGAGTTTCTTATCGACAAGGTGTCAACCAAGCCGACCCTCTCACAAAGAAAAGTCTTTATCGTCGAAGAGGCCGAGAAGCTAAATGCCTCCTCTCAAAATTCATTGTTGAAAGTTCTGGAGGAGCCTCCCGAGTACTGCTGTATAATTCTGCTTTGTACCCGACTGGAAAGACTTCTGCCTACTACAAAATCAAGATGTCAAATAATTCGTTTCTCTCCCATCGATGAGGACAGGATAATCGAAAAGTTGAAACAAATGGGTATAGAGCAGGCCCAGGCCACGTATTTTGCCCGCCTTGCTCAGGGCAGCCTGGGAAAGGCCTGCCAGTGGGCCCAACTTGAGTTTGCTGATGCAGGTCTTTATGAGATGAAAAAGCAGTTGATAGGTTCTTTGACAGATAGCGAATATGCCGATGCCATCGATTTGGCTGAGCGGTTTAGAGTGCTGAGCCAAAAAATTGCCGCCGTTTGGAGTAAATGCGACGAAACAACCAGTAAAACGGATATCAATCGAAGGACTCAAAAAATAATCATTCAAATAATCGTATCAGCACTTCATGATGTCATAAAGCTGAATATAGCAACGGAGGCGGATATAATTAATTTTGACCAGAGAACGAGAATAGAAAAGCTCACTAAGCGTTTCGATGCCGAGACCGCTGCGGCAAAAATCGATGACTGTTATAGAACGATGCGCTGGATTGACTCATCTGTGAACGAAAAGCTTATTTTCGAGCAACTATTGTTAAATTTGTTGGCTTCTGATAAAATAAGTGTTTAAAGTTGTTGATTTCAATGTTCTATAGCGTGAGTTTCGGGGACTTAAATGGCAAAAACCACAGTAACAAAATCTCAACTGTCAAAGGGTAAAAAGTATATGCTTGTGCGTTACAGCCGAATGAATGCGATTGGCTTTTTCGAGCACAAAGAAACACAAATACCCAAGGCGCCGGCGCGTGTTATTGTAAAAACCGACAGAGGTCTCGAATTGGGCTACTTCATCGGACATCTCTCAGCCGGCAGGGCGGGACACCATAGATTAAATCAGGACCTCGTCAAAAAGTACTTTGTTGATAGTGATATCGAGTTTGCCGATGAGCCCGCTGGCAGAGTCATTCGATACGCCACCGCTGAGGACATAAGTGAGGAAAGACATCTGCAGAAAATCGCAAACAATGAGGTGGAATACTGCAAGAAGCTTGTTGCTGAGATGGACCTGCCGATGAAGATAATCGACGCTGAGCACATATTTGGTGGCGAGCGGGTCATTTTTTATTTTACAGCCGACGGCCGGGTGGACTTCCGTGACCTCGTAAAAAAACTCGCACAGGAATACCAGACAAGAATAGAAATGCGCCAAATCGGCTCTCGTGACGAAGCCAAGATTCTCGGCGATGTGGAAAGCTGCGGACAACAATGCTGTTGTCAGAGGTTCCTTACGGCATTGAAGCCGGTCAATATGAGAATGGCAAAAGTGCAAAAGGCAACGCTCGACCCGGCAAAGATATCCGGCTATTGCGGTAGATTGAAGTGCTGCCTGCGATACGAGGATAAAACCTATTCCGAGCTTAAAAAACTGCTGCCCAGGAAAAACGCCAGGGTGAAGACCAAATACGG
>CAZUTR010000140.1:0-6883 GCA_964623545.1 uncultured Pirellulales bacterium
ATTTGGCGGTTGTTCCGCTGTTGTTGCGTATTTACTTTTTGAAGAGGGAAGTCGAAATGCGCCGCAAATTTACAGCTTTGTTAGCTGTTTTTACTCAAAAAGCCCACAGTACGGACTCATTTAGAGCTACAAAAGGCGGTACAGGTGCGTTGCCGTTGCAGTCATAATATTTTTATTATAAATATTTAAGGAGAAGAAAGATGAGTTGGAGAGATAACAATAGCTTGGTGTCGACAGTTCCTTACGAGGCGAACGAGGCGTTGAAATTAACTATTCTGGCAATAGTAATTATAGTGTTTACTAATATATTACTTAGATTTTGTCTTTGCTCAATATCTATTGTGTTTACCATCCCGGCCTTTATCAAAGGGATTGTCGCACTTAGGAAAATTGTTAAAAGCAAAGGGCTGGAAACCGGAGCATGGAGAGCAATATCTGCCATAATTATCAGTGGATTTTTGATTCTTTATTCTACATTTGAACTATGGTTATTATATGAACTCCAGAAAATGTGGCGATAATTTTAATCTGCTTCTGATTTAATTGAAATGGAAGGCGGAGGGAATTGAAGAGCAAAACGGCATGGATGATTAAAGAATGGAACAGATTAAAGCAAAAAAAGAGAAAAGAGGGATTTTATCATGGGAGCCCCATGAAATGGCGCACGGGTCTCTTTATTTGGCTCTGTTTATTTGGGGATTTTTGATTCTCCTAGCTATATCTGTACCATCGATTTTTAGGAAACCACGAGGCCCTACGCCGGATTTTTCTGGTGTTATATTTTTGTGTCTTATTTTTACATTTGCTATTCCGGGATTTGTTATGGGCATTATCGCAATGTTTGAGATTGTGTTCAGCCCATATAGGAATAAGGGAACTATATCAGCAATAGCAGGTGTTCTACTCAATGGCTATTTGGTTTGGATGCTTATTATGCTTATCCTATTTTGTTTTACAGAGTGTAAGTACGGATATAAGAAGTATTGTCGTATAAATTTGAGTAGTTTAGGAAAGGCAATTATGTTGTACTCTAATGATTATAATGATCAATATCCGACATCGGATAAATGGTGCAACTTGCTTATACAGTATTCTGAAGTATCAAGAAAAACATTTCTTTGCAAAGAAGGTTTAAAGAAAGATGATAAGAGGCCAAGGCATTATGTTATAGAGCCAGGTGATGAACTGAACTTGCCTGCCGGCTTAGAGTTTTTATATGAAGATGAGTTTGGGTGTCATCATTATGGTAAAAATATGTGTCATTTTGCGATGAATCCTGATTGTAAGCTGTATTCACCCCAGGATACTGTATTGCTCTTTGAGGCGAAAGGAGGTTGGAATCAGCATGGCGGGCCGGAAATACTAACTACTGAATATCATAAAGGAAAAGGGTGCTACGTTTTTTTCAACGATGGACATACGGAGTTTGTAAGGCCGGAAGATATCGGTAAGTTGAAATGGAAAGAGGAAGGAAAGTAAGTCAAAATTAATAAGGAGTGAGAATCATGAGCAAAATAAAAAAAGATATACAGAAAAGAAAAACTAAAGTTAGTAAACTTGCGATAGCATCATTTGTTTTTATACTATTGGCCCCAATTTCTTATTATGTTCAGTCGGCGGAGTGGGCTTATGATTTTAATCTGCTTCCCAAATGGCCTTGGATTGTTTTATTTCCATTTTGGTTCTTAGGGGGAATACTTGGGATACTGTGTGGTGTTATATCGTCAACACAAATAAAAAATAACAAGGGCAAGTTGGTCGGCAGATGGTATGCTAATACAGCTATCATTATATCCTTTTTGTTGACAATTTTAGTGTTTTTGGGGGGGCCTCTAGTAGAACCAGGTCGCACAATACACTTGAAACGTGCGAAAAGGTTTATTTGTCAGCATAATTTGAGTTCACTTAGAACCACAATCGTAATCTACGCTGATGAAAACGATGGTAAATATCCC
This sequence comes from uncultured Pirellulales bacterium, assembly GCA_964623545.1. Classification (GTDB taxonomy): domain Bacteria; phylum Planctomycetota; class Phycisphaerae; order Sedimentisphaerales; family Anaerobacaceae; genus CAZUTR01. The sequence continues at coordinate 1,956 of CAZUTR010000140.1, forward strand.
ACAGCAAACCAGTGGTGCGATTTACTTTTTCAGTATATTCAAAACTTTCAGTATATACAAAACGATGATATTGACATTAGAAGAATAGAAAAGAGATTTATTTGTCCAGGAGCTTCGAGAAGAGGCGAAAGAAAGCCAAGTCATTATGCGTTGAATCCTGATTGTGTGCCGAATTCTCCGCCGGATACTGTATTGTTGTTTGAGGCGAAAGGAGGCTGGAATCAGCATGGCGGGCCGGAGCTGTTAACTACAGAAAACCATGATGGAAAGGGGTGCCACGTTCTTTTCAACGATGGCTCCGTGCGGTATGTGTTGCCGGATGAGTTTGGGGAGTTGAGGTGGAAAGCTAAGGAAGAATAATAGATTTAGAAGGCTGTGCAAAAAACCATAAAAAGAACCTGGTTTTCAGACAGGGACGATGATTGAGGTGTGTAGAAATCGTGGACCAACAGTATTTTAGGGCCAACAATCTGGATTTTGGGTGACTGTGGCGGTAGGATTTGCTAAAAGAAACTTTATGCGAAGAAAGCTGGAATTCGAATTATATTTATATGCGTAGTTTTGCTTAGTGCTTCCGCTTCGTAAAACCTTAAAACAAGTTGGTTTTTAATTAATCAATCGCATTTTCAGAACTCAACAATAAACTCACCTTTTTTCTTTACAGGCAGTTGTATTGTCCATTGGTCATAATAGAGAAAGGGGTGTTTAATTTTCAATTTTCTGCCGGCTATACGGTCCTGGTTGGCTGGAACAAGCCGAATAAAAATCTTATCAAGTTCATTCCATGCTAAAAGAGCTTTGCCTGTAGATTTGTCTTTGCCAAGGGCCCTGTTGTAAATGTATTTAACATGTATTTCTCTTTTACTGGAAATAAAGGACTTTATATGCAAATCAAATGTGCCGTATACTGTGGGAAAGTGAGTAAGTTTGATTTCTTTTCCTTCTTTTAACCACTCGCCTGGAATAGAAGAAAGAAAAAACACACCTCCATTTGGAAGGCCATTTTCATCTTTTACCTCGTCGATTAAGCTTTTTCTGATAAGCTGCAAACCTTCTCCCGCACCGGAACCCAGGGGTTCCGTAAAGGAGCTATGTCCCTGAAGGTAGCTCTCGGTGAGATACATTCCGAAATTCCATGGAGCTTCTCTGACAACACGCTCGTATTGTTCCCAGTCAAGACGCTCGGGATAGAATCCCGATACTTCCTGTATTGTATGTCCGTTCTGACTCGAGGCATGTATCATATAAGATTCCAGAGCAGCAAGCGCTTTAGTGCGGTTTTCTATATCCACCTTTGACCGTTCTATTAATTCATTGATATAGCCAATTGCATAGACCGCATCAAGACCAGTATAAAAACGTGGCAAACCTGCGAAAAGACCACCGTGATTTTCCAGGTAATCAGTAATCCATTCACTCGGACGCTCGGCATCTTTATATCTGAGGATTTCCAAATGTAAAAAAAGTGGTGCAAAAAGATTCCAATAATTACCCAATTTGTCATCTGTCAACCGCTCGAAAGGGCCCTCGTGATTGCCAACCTTATGCTCTAACTCTAACGCCAATGGTAAAAACTCGGGTGACGATTTTCTATTTAATACTTCATTCATAACTTCAATCAGACGCTTTTTGAAATCACTCGCTTGTTTATTAAATTCATCTGCAACCTGCTGTAGTTCCTTCAGCTCTGATTGTTTGAACACGTCCGAGGTTTCTATCAAACCTTTTAAGCAGGTTCCGCTCGAGTAAAGACTATACGCAGGAGTGGAAACATCTCCTCCATAGATATGACTTGGCAGCAGACCTCTGCTAATCAGGGAGCGCTGCCCTTCATTTTTCCTTCTTGCTTTTATAGTCCAGTAACCGTTGGCAATAAGAGCGGGAGAAATACTCCTGAGCCAATTCCTGTCACCGGTTAATCGTGCAACTAAAGCTGCGTACCAGGAACTAAGTCCGTTCCGGTACTGATGATGATAATTATTTTTATCAAGGTTCTTTTTGGATAGAAGTATCTCGGTCTGTTGTTTTGATTCTTCTGGTCTTGCCCACTGAGCAAGAGCGACAGTTGCCCAGCCTTCTTCAATGCCAAAATAGTGGTTGCTATAAATATAAGCACTATAACTTAACTTTTCTCTTCCATGATATGGAATTTTAGTAATGGAACAGATTTGAGTTAACCAGGAATCAATCTTATTTTTCCATTCAACAGATGGCAGTTCCGCATAAGCTCCATCAGATAATAAGGTACTCCATTTTTCTTCGAATTTTTTACGAGCTTTTCGAAACTCTTTCTTGGTAATTGGTTTTGATAAATTTTCAGTTCTTATTTGAGGTGTGGATAAAAAAATCTCAGAATTTTTAGTATCGAATTCAAGAAGCGTTTCTGAAATCCCGGAATGTAAAATTTGAATGGGAACACTGGAGCGCATAACGACAGATTCTATTTCATCCATCAACACATAATCACTTTTTTTTGTAATGTTGGACTGGGATGTAAAGTATGGGACAGGTGTACGCTCAAGAGAAAGGTCACCCCAGTAATGAGCATTAGGTCTTTTCCCATGACCAATTACAAAATTTGCTTCCTGCTGCGGCTCATCTATTTTTATATGCACAAATATCTGTGGAATTCCGTCCATTTCCTCGGAAAATAGACTTTGGATGACTTTTTTTTCTTCTCTTTCAGGGGATTGATAAATCCATTCTATAATCAACAGGGGAAGGATACGCCCGTTTTTATTTTCAAAAAAACTTGTTCTTGCCGATAAAGGTGCCGGGCGGATAATCTCTTTTCCTATGCGAACAGCAGGAGCAAACCAGATGTCCTTTTTCTTATTCCATTCGCGTTGAGTGCGCGAGCCATCACTTCCCAGCCAGGTAACAAACCATTGCCCGTTCTGATAGGCAAATCCCGGGTCAGGGTCATTTATACCTGATAAAAGAATCTTCTGGTAATCAAGGGGAAGTGCTTTTGATTCGAGTTCCTTCCAGGTAATCTCTTTTTGGGGGGACTTTTTTAACAAATCCATTACCGGATCAGTCAGGCATTTTTTCTGTTTTTCAATCTCATCTGAAGAAAATTTTATCTTCCTTACATGAGAGGGCAGTGCTTCACCAAATTTGCCTGATTCAGTTAATTTAAAGTTTCCAAGCTCAGTCATGTTTTCCATACTTAAGGCGGTTTCCTTCACGACAATAATCTGATCCCAGAACGCATCTCTATCAGGTCTTCCTTTTACCCCTGCCTTTCTTTCTACCCTGAACCTGTAAGAGGCTCCTTTCTCGTATAAATCGACCGGGACAGACCAGGGAACTGCTTTGAGTTTTTGAAAAAGACCTATCGATAAAGGTTTACCTATAAGAATAGAATTTTTATCCCCGATTTTTTCCCAGTGGTTCTGTTGGTTTCTTTCTAAAATAAGAGAATCCGGCTCGAAGGAGTGATTCCCAAAGAGAAGGAAAAGAATACGGGAAGTATCCGGAGTATCAGAAAGTTCTATTATTCCTTCACCCGATTCGGGAACAATTTGATAAAGCCATTGTTTCTTGTCTGCTTTTGCTTCAATTTGAAATCCATAAGCTAACAATAGAAAAACTAAAAAAAGCTTATTTAATGATTTCATCTTATATTTCACTCCTTTTTTATGTTCGACTTTCAGATTGACAAAATAAGTATCAAAAGAACATAAAAACTGCAAGGTTTTTTCAAACCTCTCAAAGCACACTTCACCAAAAGAGCACGGCAATCCTTGAGTGGGGAAATAATTTTTGAGGGCCTGGCAAAAAGCGATTTAGAAAATTAACAGCGGCATAGTAGAGAAGAAAAAAGGCCGTGAGTATTAAACTCACGGCCTTTTAATTATAGGAACAAATCCAGATTTATATTTATGCCTTGCGTTTTTTAAGCATCAAACCGCCGAGACCAAGCAGCAAAACCGTGGCCGGCTCGGGAATAAAGTAGATATCATCAATTGCAAAATCGTCACCGCCAGCTATGCGGGTTAGGTCTACGAGTCTGATGGTTGCTGAGGTGCTGACTCCTGAGTTCCAATTGTAAGAGACCTGTTGCCAATCTCCCACTGCACCCGGGGCCATGTCGCTTCCAAGCACAATACTATTAATGGACAACTGCAAATTGGCTGGGTTGTCCGCGTAGCTGCTTGACAGCCAATAGGACAGAGTGTAATCCGCGCCTGGAGTTACAGTAACAGTTTGCTGCCATACGGTCTGGTCAGCAGCCGTGGCGGCGTTGACGATGAGCATGTTTCCTGTCCCGCTTGTATGGTCGCCATAGCTTGCCCAGTATTGGTGGACCAGATTTGGGTTTGTATATACAGTATATTCCTGCTCTTTAATCCATTCGGGGTCTGACGGCAAAAAATTGTCATTGTACAAATAGGCGGTTGTGAAGTTCTGGTTTCCAAGCTCAAAGTCACCATTGGTAATATAGTTTGCACTAAGACCGGCCGTCATTATAAGCGTGATTATAACTGACGCTAAAAGAACTGACTTTTTCATCTTACTATCCTTCCAAAAATTTTCTTTCGCAACAAAATGCGATAGTTTATCTAAAGATTTACACCTTTCGTTTTCTCAACAGACCCAGGCCGCCCAGACCAAGCAGTAAAACCGTCGCCGGTTCGGGAATATACATCAAATCGTCCATTCCAACACCATCCCCGCCGCTACCCATAATAAGAACAGCGCTGCGGATGCCCGGTGCAGCGATACCGGCAAAGGCCTGGGAATCATCGCCCATATTCTGAAGGTTTACTATTCCAAGGGAATTGCCCGTCCCTCCTAGACCATCAAAAGCCTCCAGCGAAGAAACGCCATTTTCCACATCCAGGAAGTAGGCACCGACACCAGTTGCCACGATTAAAAAGTCCACAATGAGCGCTCCATCAGGAGATGGAGAGCCGGTACTT
>CAZUTR010000141.1:0-6835 GCA_964623545.1 uncultured Pirellulales bacterium
GCCTATCCAGCCGTTCATCTGGAACTGACACAATCGCTTCCTCAATCGACATCGACCCGGCGGGCGGAAGCTCCTTGCCGCTTATAGCCGACAGTATCGTGCTTTTACCTGACTGCAATAGGCCCAGCAGGGCAACTTTCAATTTCAGACCTCCTTGTAAACCGTATTTCCGCCTGCATCGTAAGCAACTATTGCTGGGAAATCAACAACATCTAATTTCCTGATTGCTTCGGTCCCCAAATCTTCGTACGCAATAACCTCAGAAGCAGTGATATGCTTACTCAACAATGCTCCCGCTCCTCCAATTGTTGAAAGATGAACAGCTCCGTACTTTTTCAGAGCTTCCCTGACCTCGTTATTTCTGTATCCCTTGCCTATCATTGCCTTTAGCCCTTTAGCTATAAGTTTTGGACTGAAGGCATCCATTCTCGACGAGGTAGTAGGCCCAGCCGCTCCGATAACCCGACCCGGCAGGGCGGGAGTGGGTCCACAGAAATAAACAATAGCACCTTCCAGTTCAAACGGAAGCTTGCCTCCCGAATCAATCGTCTTACACAATCTCTTATGCGCCATATCCCGGGCTGTATATATTACACCAGTGATAAGAACTTCATCTCCGGCCTTTAACAAACGTACATCGGCTTCACTCAACGGCGGTTGTATTTTCTTCACTTCGCTCATAACATCGCTCGAAAAACTAAATAATCCTCATTTCTGAACGTACAATATATCATATTTTATAAAAAGGTGAGTATTCTTTTCTTTTAAGTTTGATGTTGCTATCAGCTAATGTATGGTATAATGATTCCGCTATGTCCAAGTATCCCATATTTCTCGAATTGACCGGCCGAAGGGCGGTTGTAATAGGCGCCGGCGCCGTGGCTACCAGAAAAGCTCAGTCTTTGCTGGCCGCCGGTGCTCGGCTCGTAGTTGTATCTGAGCGCATAGACGACCCGCTTACAGCCATTTGTCAGAGCACAAATGCAGAACTGATAAAATCCAAATACTCCAAAGAGTATCTCACCGGCGCGGCCCTTGCTATCGCCGCTACAGACAACGCTCAGCTTAATAAGCGAATTTACAAAGACTGCCAGGAATTGGAGATTCTGTGTAATGTTGTTGACCAGCCGCAGTATTGTGATTTCTTTGTGCCTGCCGTTGTCAAAAGAGGTGACCTGCAAATCGCCGTAAGTACCGAGGGAGATTGCCCCGCGTACTCGGGCCATATTAAAAAAAAGCTGGAGAAGATTTTCACTGAACAGCACGGCCGATTTTTAGCCGAGCTGGAAAACGTGCGAAAAAAGATTATCGAAGATGTGCCCGCTCCTGACGATCGCAAGGCCCTGTTAGGAAAACTGGTTGACGATGAGTCCTTCGTCTTTTTCATACAGAACGGCTCGGACGAATGGCACAAGCGCAGCGAGCAAATCATAAAAACATCCGTATAATGCTTTATGGCAGCAGGGGGGTGTAGAAGGGAGGCTCTTAACTCTTAATCTCGTCTATTACTACCTGCAGATACTTTTGACGATGGCCAATACGCCGTTTGCTGTTCTTTCTTCGGCGAAAGTGCATCGGGTAGAGCTTTTCACCTTTGACGACCGCTTCTTCGGCTGTACTTTTAAATGTTGCGATGACCTTGGCCCCCTTAATGTATGGAGTGCCAACCTTGATATTCTCACCGTCACTGACCATCAGGACATTCGCCATCTCTATTCTTTTTGCCTCGGGCGCCATATCGGTCAGCTCTATATTAAGACAATCGCCTTGCGCGACCTTGTATTGCTTTCCGCCTTGTTCTATCACTGCATACATATCTTCAAATCCTGCAAACTAATATTCGAAATTTAATGAATTCAACATATTACTCTCTGCTTTTTTCATTGTAAAGCAAATAATCGAGATATTTCTGTACAATTTCACATGTTTTATCGTTAAAATCCCGATAGTTTGACTTTCAGGGCCTTTATATGCAGATAGCGATTATCGACAACAAAATGGTTGAGCTGGACAAGCTCGAATCGCCTTACCTCGACCGCGGCCTGTATTTCGGCGACGGTGTCTATGAGGTCGTGCGAAGCTATAACGGTAAAATCTTCGCTCTCAACGAGCACCTCAACAGGTTCGCAAAGAGCTTGTCCGCCATCAGGATAGACGGTGTCGATATCGAGTCGATTCGCATCAGGGTGCTAAAGGCCTTCGAGGCGGCCAACATCCTCAACGCCAGAATCTATTTTCACGTCACAAGGGGTTCGGCCCTGCGAAGCCATATCTGGGATACGGATTTAAAACCGAATTTCTTTCTGACCATAACCGAGCTGGACCTGGAAAAAGAAAAGAAAGCAAAGGCTGAAGGCATCGCGGTGGCTACCTGTTCTGATTTGCGATGGAAAAGATGTGATATAAAATCGCTTAATCTGCTGCCGAACGTCCTCGCCCGCGCCGAAGCCGCCGACAAGGGTTGCAGCGAGGCAATCTTTGTCGATGAAGATGGTTACATAACCGAAGGTGCCGGCTCCACCTTTTTCGCAATCATCGAAAGCAAATTGCAGACCGCACCTCTTTCAGCCAACATCTTGCCTTCAATCACCCGCAGCTTTGTCATAAAAGCCGCCGAAGGTATCGGCCTGGATGTGGTGGAAGAGTCTTTGATACCCGCGCAGGCGGCCCTGGCCGATGAGCTTTTTATCGCCGTTACTACTCAGGACATCGTCCCCGTTATAAAACTCGATGACGACCTTATCATCGATGGCAAACCCGGCAAATTAACAAAAAAACTCATCGAACAATTCCACTCTTTCACTATTTGATTTTTTTAATCATACCCTTCAAGGCCCGACAGTTCGTCTTTCACGTGCAACTTCTATTTTAATCCTAATTTTTCTCCTTTCTCAAGGAGAGAGAGCGATTCCTTTATCCTTTTCTTTTTTGTTTCCGGTCATTAAAAGCAAAATCAATCCTTGAAAGGAAAAGAATTAATTGTAAAATCATTGAAATAGGAGCTGAAAGTATCTCATAATTCAAAGATAAATTTGTCTTATTTTTGATGAAGACCTATACGAGCCAAACAGAGTAGCATATTTTGATAAGGATTATAGATCAACCACAATAGTTAATTTAGATTTTGAATGAATAAAAGTTTTGGAAAGTTTTAGAAAGCCCTAATTAAGGGGAATGGGATGTTCGGAACAAATGATCCTTATTCTGAAGCTAGAAGGTTGTTTTTATGTCTTTTCATTATCTTCGTGTTGGCTAATATTATATTTTTTACGGTAGACTGGGAAGAGTATTCAAAAAATTCAGCTAATGAAACAGGTGTAGCTGTTTTTGTCATTGATTCTGTATCAAATTTGCTGCCAAAAGATAAAGATACATTGAATTTATTTGATGGAGTTTCCCATGGGTATTTGGTCTGCTCCCTGGTCAAGATAGTGGGAGATACAGAACGAGTTTATCTTTACAATGTGGATGATAGATTTGGTATGGTGGATAAGCATAAATATTTAGGAACTCTACAAACAATCATAGAATATGCACACAATAATCACGAAACAAGGATTGTAGTGAACATAAGTCTTGGCAGCTACTCTATTAACCAAGAGGAGATGTCCCTCATAAAAAAACTTGTTAAAAGGAAAAACGTAATTGTAGTGTCTTCAGCAGGGAATGATAGTTCTAAGAAATCTACATATCCTGCCATATTTGACGGTGTCATCTGTGTGGGAGCATCCAAAAATGATATGAAAGCATATTATTCCAACTATGGCAACATAGACATTTTCGCCCCGGGCGAATACAAGATCTCCCGATCACTTTTCCTGCCTTCGGATACTGGATTTGAAACAGACATCCAGGAGGCGACCTTTTCTGGAACATCATTTGCGGCCCCCAGGATATCGGGCCTTATAGTAAAGATGTTGAATTTCAAGCCTTCTCTTTCAAACAAGGAAGTGATTGAAATCATACAAAGAACATCAGACCCTGTAATGGGATTTAAGACCGGCAGAATGAACAAAATGAATGCCCTGGCTGAAGTAAGCGAAAAATATGCCTTCATAAAAAAGGCAAAAAATGCATTTTGCACTTTGTTAAAAATCACGGGCCTTATGGCGTTTGCATTCATGTTGTTTTTTATCTTTGCCCGGATATGGATGATATTTTTAAGGGAACTCAAGCCCCAATCCTGGATCAACATAAAGATTAAGAAAATCAATAGGATTACGACCAAGAAAAGGCAGTGGCGCAGGGATATTATGTTCATTGCGGACTACCTGCATCCAGAATATCAAAATCTTTTTGATGTCGCTAAGAATGCCTTGTTAAGTATAGGGGAACCCGCAGTGAAACATCTTATAATTGCATACCACTATTCCGGATACAACAAGACTCAGATAAAAAATATAATATCAACCATAGGCGGTGAAGAAGCTAGAATTTTTTTAGGCAAGCCAGTGAAAAGATTTTGGAGATATTAAAAAGGTTTTTCTCTGGCCTGTTAGCAATTTCTGATAGCCGGAGTTAACAAACAGTAAAGGAGATTTTAAATGAAGATGATAAAGATGATAATAAAAAAAATATTGAAATATATATTAGTAGCAACAGTTATTGTAACTTTTGCTATTTTGTTAGAGAATCCTCTTTTTTAATTCCCGGTAGTTTGTTTTGCCAGTGCCGAGCAGGGGTATCTCGTCAAGTTTAACGACCCTGCGGATACTGTGCAGACCTGAAAGTCCCGCCTCGCGGATTTTCCTGTTGGCCGTCTCCAAATCAATATCGAGCGTTGTAAAAAGAATAAGTTCCGGCCTTTCTCCTTCTGCCGCCTCCACCGCCAGCACCGGCCCTTCATCTTCCTCGCTCGCAAAATTCTCAGCCAATACCTGCTCAATCGCAGGAAGTGAAACCATCTCACCGCCCAGCTTGACAAACCTTTTCAGCCGACCGACAAATGTAAGCACTCCATCGGAATCAGCACTTACCAAATCGCCTGTGTTGTACCAGCTCTTGCCATTGACCTCCACGAATGGTGATTTGCCGTCGTAGTTAAGATATCCGCCGAAGACACTTTCGCCTCTAACCAGAAGTATTCCCTTACCCGGCTTCTCCACCGGTTTGAAATCCTCAGGCGAAACAAGCTCATATTCCAAACCTGGCAGCACCTTGCCAATCGTAAAATGCCGCGGCTTATCTTCTTCATTAATGGATATAATCGGCGAGCACTCGGTAACACCATAGCCTTCGAGAATGACCGCATCTTTGCTTTTCGCCTTAAGTCCCTCGTAAACTTTTTCCGGACACTTCTCCGCCCCCGTAACCGCAAGCCGAAGTGTTGACAGTTGCTCTTCGCTGGCCACGCGAACAATCCCGCCGAGGAAAGTCGGCGTTCCTAAAAGAATTGTAACTTTGTACGCCTCTATGATTTTTGCGAGCTTGTCCGCCTCGGTTGGATTGGGATGATAAACAATCTGCGCCACCCCGCACAAAGGCAGCAGCATAGTAACTGTAAGCCCGAACGAGTGGAAGGGCGGAAGAAAACCAATCAGCTTATCATTCTGATAAATCTTAACAATACTAAGAACATCCCGCATATTTGCGATTAGATTTCTATGCGTTAGGGCGACTGCCTTCGGCAGCGTTTCCGAACCACTGGTAAACAAAACTACCGCCGTCTCCGGCGCCTTCGCTTTGTAAAGCGCCGACCAGCTTATATGTCCCAACAGCCATGCCTTTAACTTGGTAACTCGTGAAATTTTGCCCGCAAATTCCTCGGCAAATACAAAGCTCTCGCGTATCTCGGAAAGGTCAATCCCCTGCATGCCTATTCTATCGACAAGTGCTTTCGATGTAAGTACATACCTGACACCTGCCGTATCAAGAGCGGATTTTATATTTCGCGCTCCCGCCGTCCAGTTCACCATAACCGGTGTCTTTTCTGCAAACAGCACAGCTAAATAAAAGACATCGGTGGTAACAGAGGCCGGCAGCATTATCCCGACGTGCTCACCTTCGAACGATTCGATAATCGGTTTAAGTACCATACACGCAATAACGATGTCACGATATTTCTTCACTCCGCTGAACTGGTCGGCAACGACCGCCTTGCCCGGATGACTCGCCGCCTGTCTTAAGAATATTTGCGTCACCGTATTGCCGTTCGGTATCTCAACCCTTTTTCGTATTTGGCCTTTGAACCAGCAGGGCGGTACAGGTTTTAGACTTGTTTGACTCAAGTAAACAAACTCCCCGCACGCCGCCAGCATAACATCACCGACGGTCTGCATAGCGTCCGCATCCGCCTGCCGAAATCCGAATTCCTGTTCGAGCCAGAGCAGTAAATCCGTCCTCGCCAGGCTGTCCATCCCAAGGTCCGCAGCCAGATAATCCTCATCATTTAATTTTGTAACTCCCGTCATCTCAGAAAGCTGTTTAATTACTATCTTTCGAGTTGCCTCCGGCACAGATGAATAATCACCCTTTAACATTGCCTTGGAAGGTTCCGGCTGAGTTTGCGTTCCGCCTTTTTCCCAGATTGTATAAGGCACATAAGTATTCGGCAGAGCATCTTCGTTGTAGTAATTTTCTAAAAAGCGATTGAACGTATTGCGGTCAGCGTCTCGCGGTAAGTCCTTCGGCTCATAAAATTTAATCGTAACCTTACGACGCGGCGCAAAGAATATCCCGCTTGCAAGCAATGCTAAAAGACCCCTGCGGAGTACTTTAAGAACCTTTGGCTCTTCACCGCCTGCCCAGCCGAACCCGCTGCCCCACAAACCGCGAGTTCGAACAAGTACAATCCGCACATCGGGACATTTCTCGACAATCTTCTCCACCGCACTAT
>CAZUTR010000142.1:0-6801 GCA_964623545.1 uncultured Pirellulales bacterium
TGCGCCATCGCTGCAGAAACATCCCGTACAGCTTTGCAATCACGGGTCCCAGAAATTCACGCCATTCGTCGGCGTCGCCGTTTGCAAATCGTATCCAGCTATGTTTGAGCTCATTCTGCACTTTTCGAAATCGCCTTTCCTGTACCCGTCTCTATTAAATAATATGCGCGCGAGACCCGGATTACTCACTTTTTTTCGGTATTTTTCCAGTTCCTCCCTTCAAAATCTCATAGAATCTCTTCTGCTCTGTTGAAAACCGTGTATCTGTCATTCTGAGCGCAGCGAAGAATCTCAAAACCAAATAATCATTTATCAATTATCGGTAATCATTTCTTTTGTGGCCCTAATGAGAATTGTGTGTATTCTGATGGATTGAATTGCTCTATTATCGAATGAATCTCGTCGATAGTTACGGCTTTTATTGCATTGAGGTCATCTTCGACAGTTCGGTACTCCTCAAGATATATCCAGTTGAAACCCAAATCAACCAGCCGACCCATCGGCAGCTCATTCTTTATAACCAGTGCGCTCAGTATCTTATTTTTTGCCTTTGTCAGTTCGTCTTTAGTTACTCCGCTTTCGGTTAAGCTGTGAAAAATGTTTCTGATTGTATCGAGCACTTGTGTAACGTTCTCACTGCTGCAGCTTATATAACTGTAAAACAATCCCGTACCGTCCATAGCTCCGAAGTGCATTGTCGCTGCCTCTGCCAGTGCTTTATCGACCAGCTCCCAAAAAAATCTCGACCCGGTATTATCACCAACAATAGTTGCCAATAAAAAAGCGGCGAATCTCCTTGGGTCCTGCGCCGAAACCGCCGGGCTCATCAGGCAAATATGTTCACGAAACAAATTCGGCTTTTCGACTCGTTGCTCCTTTTTACTTCCCTCGCAGTGTTCCAGTACTCTTTCGGAGGTCTTTTTCTGCCAGCCGCCACAGCCGGCCTCGATAACTGAGCAGATTTTATCCCAGTCTAAGTCACCCGCAACTGCCAAAGCCATATTATTTGCAGCGTACCGATTCTCAAAATATGACCTCATTTGCTCAGCAGTTAAATTATCTATGCTTTGCTCATCGCCAAGAACACTATGGCCGCATGGGTGGTCGTCAAAGTGAAGTGTCCTGCATCTGTCCATCACATCGAAGCTCGGCATGTCCTTATACATTGCGATTTCTTCTTTAATCACATTTTTCTCTATATTGAAATCTTCATCCCGAAGTGCCGGCCGCATCAGCTCAATCCACAACTCTGTTACTTTCAGCAGATATTCCGGCAGAACCGCGGCATAAAAAATTGTAGCTTCCTCGCTTGTAGCAGCATTGAATTGTGCACCGGTTTTATCGAATGCCTCACTGACCTTGAATGCGTTAAGCTTCTCAGTGCCCTTGAAAAGCATATGTTCCAGAAAATGAGACACACCGTTGATTTGTTTAGTCTCATCGCGTGAACCGGTTTTGACAAAAAAACCAACCGCCGCCGATTTGGCTGATTTGTTAAGCTCCCCGACGATTGCTAAACCGTTTGATAATATATTCTTCTTGAATTCCATATTGTTTACTGTTTGACACTTATTTGTTTTGGGCCGATTGTAACTACCGAAAAATACTTAAACCTGTTGTTCCGTAAAAACTCTAAAACCGAATCAACAGTTATCTGTTCAATTTTTTCTTTAATTTCGTCCAGGCTTCGAACCCTGCCCAGCATATAATAGTCGGACCCGATGGCTCCTGCTCGGCTGCTCGACGATTCGCTTTGCAGAATCAACGCAGATTTTAGCCCGACCTTCGCTCGCGCGATTTCTTCTTCACTTATCCCGTCTGCAAGCCGATTAAACTCATCTATTATTACATCAACTGTCTGCTGCGCTTTATCAGATGTTGTCCCAGCGTAGCACATTATACCCGCAGCTTCTTTAAGGCAGTGATACCGTGCTCCCACCGCATAGCACAGCCCTCGCTTCTCTCTTACTTCCGTAAATAACCTGGCGCTCATTCCTCCCGAGAGAACCGATAGCGCTACCCTCGCGTTATAATAATCGTTATCTACTGGTGTAACTGTTTCGGTCATCAGACCTATATGCACCTGCGCACCATCGTGTTGCAGGTGCGTGTATTTGCCGGCCCTTTCGCCAATCTTCACCGGCTCAGACGACTTTTGCGAATCGGTTTCAAATAAACCTTCAATCTGCTTTACAATCGCATCGAAATCGTACTTGCCGGCTACCGAAAAAATCGTCTGCGATAGGTTAAAATTTTCATTTATAATCTCTTTTGTTTTTTGGGCCGTCAGGGTTTTCAGTTCATCGATTTCACCTGCCGTGCTTCGCCCCATAGGACTCGGATAAAATTGTTCGCGCAGCTTTACCATAACCTTGTGCCGGGGCTCATCGTCCAAAGCCCGAACACCTTCGATTGCTAATTGTCTCGCTAACTCAAACTGCTCATCGTCGAGTTTGGCCCGAAGGATAATGTCAGAGTATAGATTTATGGCTTGCGCCAGATTGCTGGCCTCCAAAGCCGAGCCAATGATAATATGATAACTGCCCACCGAGACCGAGCGATGAAGTCCCAGCCCATCGAGTGCGTCGCCGAGCTCTCTGCTGTTCTTATCGCCCGCACCTCTGAAAATCCAGTCGGTTATGACATTCGCCGCACCGCAACAGCCCTCCGAAATCTGCCCTGCACCCGCCGGAAGCATAAAGCCGAATGCTACCGACTCAACCTCAGCCATCGGCTCACCGAGCAGTACCATACCATTCTTCAAAATATGCTTATCGAGTCTTTCCGCCATCGACGCTTTCCAGAATTCAAAAAATTCCTCGCAATGCTATCACTTTCCGATTCTTTTGCATAGCATAATTCTGTTGCATTAAACAGCTTGAGATAGAAGATGGTAGTTACAGGATGTAAATATATGGAAGAAAAACAAAGAGTATAGTTTACTAAAGTCCCAGCTCGCTTATCGACCCCATCAATCGAGTGTAGAGATATATAACAAAATAGCTGCACAGGACAGATATCAAAAGAATTATAATTGTAACCACAACCTTGGTTATTATTGTATAACGTTGATTTGCCCATACCAAAGGCAGACCCAGTGGCCCGATTAACAACAGGGCAATCACCACCGCTGGCGTTGTAAAGTACCATTTTGTTTTGGGCTTGACCGATTTATCGAGAAACTCACCGCAAAACCGGCATTTTATTGCTTCGTCCTGAATCTCTTCTGCACAAAATGGGCACTTCTTCATAGCTCTCTTATAATAGCAGGCTCAATCGGCAATGCAATTTGAATATGCTCTTTGGAAAATCTGCTCGAAGGCTAATCTTGACCTATATCTGAAATGGTTCTGCCTTTTTACCGTGTGAAGTGTAATATGCAAAACAGCGCTATCGCTGCCACAACTATGATGGCAATCCACTTCACCGCGTTCGGCACTACCTTTACACTTTCATTCCTTTGGCCTTCTGTTTTTTCTACTTGTTCTTCCATCTTGATTGTCCTTCCTTGTTGGATTTTCAATCCACTTCTTGTCAATCCACTTCGAATAATTGAATGCTATGCAGCGGTTTGTTCTTGATACTGGTCAAAACTAACGCTGATTTTTTTGCTTACGCCTCGTGTTTGCATGGTTATACCATACAGTACATCCACAATGCTCATCGTTCGTTTGGCGTGCGTGATTACGATGAACTGCGAGTCCTTTTTAAATTCTCGCAGAAGAAGGTTAAAACGCTCGTTATTCGCCTCATCCAAAGCCGCATCGACTTCGTCAAGAAAGCAGAATGGCGATGGCTTGGTCTTGAAAACCGCAAACAAAAGTGAAATAGCCGTCAACGCCTTTTCGCCGCCGCTCAGCAGAGAAATACTTCGGGTCTCTTTGCCCGGCGGCTTGGCTATTATCTCTATCCCCGCTTCGAGAATGTCCTCTGTATCTTCCAGAACTATGTCTGCCTTGCCGCCGCCGAACAGCTTGCGGAAAATCTGCTGGAATTGCTCTCTCACCTGTTCGAATGTATCTTTGAATTTCTCTCTGCTTTGTTTGTTGAGACGATTTATCAAATTCTGAAGCTGGCCCTTGCTTTTATTCAAATCTTCAACCTGAGTGCTCAGAAATTCGTGTCTTTGCTCTAAACTTTCCTGCTCGGCAATCGCATCCACATTCACATTGCCCAGCCGCTCAATTTTGCCGCGAAGGTCGGTTATTTCGTCACGAACTTCGTCCCAGTTTATCTCTCCCGCCTCGTATTCTTTATACGATTCGATTAAATCGAGCCCCAGTTCCTCCCGCACTCTTTCTGCCAGGTCTTGCCCCCTTACTTCCAGCTGGCTTAGCTCTATTTTCAGCTCACTTATCTTCTTATCAATCTCGCTTTGCTCACTGCGCTTGAGTCGAACGAATTGTTCCGTTTGCTTCTGTTTTTCCAGCAGTTCCTCGATTTCTTTATGCAGTAGATTGCTGCTTTGTTGTTTCTCTTCCTTTTCGATAAACAGTTCCGAGACAGCCGCTTCACAGTTGAGAATATCGCCTTTAGCTTTGCTGAATTGCTCATCGCAGTTTCGGATTTCACTCTGCGCCGCTTCGACGCTCGTTCCATTTGCCTGTAACTGGCCTTGTAGCGATGTAATAGTGTGCTTAATTGCTTCCCGATGTTCGGTAATCTGCCCGAGCGATACTTTTAAGTCCGTAAGTGTGTTCGCCAGATTTTGTTGTTTTTCTTTTTGCTTAGCATATTTTGCCTCGAGTTCTTCTATGCGTGATGTTCGCTGACTGTTGACTACCTCCAGCTCCTCAAGTTTTTGTTTTGAATCATATTCTTTCTGTACGGATTGCTCTATTTGTCCTTCGAGCAGTTCAATTTCACCGGTAATCAGCGGCTGCTCTTCGCTCAACCGTTTTATGTCCTGTTCTATAGCTTCCAGCTTCGAGTTCACCTGCATTTTTTCCGTATTGGCCTCATATATAGCCGTTCTCAGCTCTTTACATAGCTTGGAAAGATGTTCATTTGTCTGGGTATTTTTCCCGATTTGCTCTTCGAGGTTCTTGATTTCCGATTCTATATTTCCGATTGTTTCCTTTAACTGACGCAGCCGGCTTTTACGAGAGATAAGCCCTGTTGTCTTGCCCAGAGGCCCGAGTTTTATTGTTCCATCGCCGCCGACAAACTCACCGGATAGCGTAACAAATTTATACCCCGGCCCAAACTTCACTGCCAATTCGATTGCCGAATCAATCGTCTCGACAATCAACGTCTTACCTAACAGGTTCCATACTAAGGGTGCGTATTTGCTTTGATAATCTACAAATTCTACTAATCTGCCCACAACTTGTGGTAATGTCGACAAATCCTGCTTGTCTGAGAACGGCTCTGTTTTATCTGAACATATAAAATTCACTCGTCCGTCAAGTTTTTCAATTGTCTCGTAGTCGGTAAGCAGCTTGCCTGTATCGTTAATCACTACTGCGTCGCTTCTGCCTTCGAGTGCTGCCTCGACCGCTGATGCGTATTTGACATCCGCCGCTATAATATCAGCCAGTATTCCCTGAACGTAACCGAACTTATCCCTTTCGACCGAACGGCTCTGCAAAATGTTTTTAACCGCCTCATTTAGACCTTCGTGCCTCGATTCCATATCGGTTAATACCGCCAGCTCGCTGTTCAGCGCGCTTCTCGCCTCCTTGCTGTGTGCTAACCTCTTGTTGTCCGCTTCCAGCCGTTCGATAATTTGCTCTGTTTCTTTTCGTTTTGAATCCAGACTGCCGGACAGTTCTTCCAGCACCTTTTCGATATCGCCAAGCCGTGCCTTATGCTGTGCCTTTTCAGTCAAAAGTTTTTCAAGCTCCGCCTTGGCCGTTTCCGCTCGGCTGGACAGCCGGTCTTTTTGATTTGACAAACTGTCGCGATAAACCGAGATACTTTGGACTTCGTTGTGAAGCTGTGCTGTCCGTCTTACTATATCGATAATCCCGGACTTCTCATCTTCCAGTTCCGCCTCAAGAGATACGCACTCGGTATTTACCTGCTGAATAGTTCTTTGAATCTCTTCAACAGCTGCGGTTTTTTCCTCAAACAGCTTGTCACCTTGTTGCTGCTCATCTCTGCAGCGCTGTAAATCTTTCTCGAAAAATACCCTTTGTTCATGTAGTTTTTCAACCGTCTGGACTGCCGAAGTTTTTCTTTCCTGCAGCTCCTCGCATCTTGCTCGCAAAAATTCGACTCGTTGAAGTTGCTGGTCGATTTTGCTCTGAATCGAGACAAGACTATTGTCTGTTTCGTTTACTTGGTTTTCCACTTCTATTATTTTCTGTCCGAGACTGCTTACAGCCACTTCGTTTTTTGCAATCTCGGCTGATATCGATGCGAGCCGCTCCTCTGTCCTTTCGAGCGCCTGCCTTTTTTCTTTGCTTGCAGTGTATATCTTGTCGTATTCAGCAAGAGAGTATTTGACCTGCAGCTCTTTGAGTCTTTGGGTGTATTGCAGATAATTTCTCGCCTTGCCCGCCTGAAGTTTTATACTGCGCAATCTATGCGTTACTTCGCCTAAGATGTCCGCAAGCCGCAGCAGGTTTTGCTCTGTACGCTCCAGTTTGCGAAGCGCCTCTTTTTTATGAGCTTTATATTTACTTATCCCCGCAGCTTCTTCGAATATAATCCTTCTGTCTGCCTTCGATGCAATCAGAAGCTGCTCCACCTGTCCCTGCTCAATAATCGAGTACGCCCTGACGCCCGCCCCCGTGTCCATAAATAGTTCGCGTATATCTTTTAGCCGACAGAGCTTGTTGTTTATTCGATATTCAC